>CANQQU010000026.1 GCA_947626085.1 uncultured Oscillospiraceae bacterium | reverse complement strand
CATGGCCGCCTCGAAGCTGAGCCGGGTCCGGGTGGAGGGCTCAAAAAACAGGGTGGCCAGCTTTTTCCCCTGGCAAAGATGGCTGTATGCCTCCGGCCGGGCGATGATATCCAGGGCGGTGTCCGTTAATTTTTGGAGGTCTTCGGGACTCAGATCCCGAATGTCGATGAGATCCTTCATGCCTGGACCTCCATCCAGCTCTCGTCGGAGGGATCATCCCGGAAGGCCTGTAACCGGCGCACGTCCTGGGGGGCGATGTAGCCCTCCTGGGCCGCCACCTGGGCGATGCAGTCAAAATCCGTCAGGCTGGTGTTCTCGATCTGAGCCTCCCGCAGCCGGGCCAGGCCCTTGGCCATGCCGTAGGTGAAGATGGACACGATGCCCAGCACCTCCGCCCCGGCCTCCCGCAGGACCTGGACCACCTCCAGCACGCTGCCGCCGGTGGAGATCAGGTCCTCCACCACCACCACCTTCTGGCCCGGCAGGAGCTTGCCCTCGATCTGGTTTTTCCGGCCATGGTCCTTAGCCCCGGAGCGGACATAGCCCATGGGCAGGCCCAAAAGATGGCCCGTGATGGCGGCGTGGGCGATCCCGGCGGTGGAGGTGCCCATCAGGACCTCCGCCTGGGGATATTTTTCCCGAATGATAGACGCCAGTCCCTCCTCCACCCGGGTGCGGACCTGGGGGGCGGTGAGGGTCAGGCGGTTGTCGCAGTAGACCGGGCTTTTAATGCCGCTGGCCCAGGTGAAGGGCTCGTCCGGCCGGAAAAACACGGCCCCGATGCGCAGCAGGTCCCGGGCAATGGCTTGTTTCAGCGCTTCCATATGCTCCTCCTTCATTTAATCCACAAAATCCGCCACGCAGCGGCGGTATGCCTCCACCGGGTCCGGGGCGGCGGTGATGGGACGGCCCACCACGATGTAGTCGCTGCCCAGCTCCTTGGCCTTGGCAGGGGTGGTGACTCGGATCTGGTCCCCCACGTCCCCGCCGGCGAACCGGACCCCGGGGGTGACGGTCAGAAATTCCTGCCCGCAGACCGTGTGGACTTTTCCCGCTTCCAGGGGCGAGCAGACCACCCCATCCAAACCGGCGGCCTTGGCATTGGCGGCATAGTGGAGGACCACCCGCTCCAGAGGCTCCCGGATCAGCAGCTCCTCCTCCATCCGCTCCTGGCCTGTGGAGGTCAGCTGGGTCACGGCGATCAGCATGGGCCGGGTGCCGTCGGGCCGGGTCAGACCCTCCAGCGCCGCCTCCATCATGGCCCGGGTGCCGGCGGCGTGGAGATTGCACAGGTCCACGTCCAGGCTGGACAGCACCGCCATGGCCTTCTTCACGGTGTTGGGGATGTCGTGGAGCTTCAGGTCCAGAAAGAGCTTGTGCCCCCGCTCCTTCAGCTCCCGGACAATGGCGGGGCCCTCGGCGTAAAATAGCTCCATGCCGATCTTCAAAAAGGGCCGTTCCTGAGAAAACCGGTCCAGAAATTCCAGGGTCTGCTTTCGCCCGGCGAAGTCGCAGGCGATGATCACGTCTTTACCCATCTAATGCGCGCCTCCGATCAGTTCCGACAAATGCTCTACCCCGTACTTTTCCATGGCCCGGGGCAGCTCCTCCACGATTTTTTTGCTGGCGAAGGGGTCCGCCAGGTTGGCGGCCCCCACCTCCACGGCGGTGGCGCCCGCCAGCATCAGCTCCAGCACGTCCTCCGCATTCTGAACGCCGCCCATGCCCACGATGGGAATGGACACCGCTTCATAGACCTGGTAGATCATCCGCACCGCCACCGGCTTCACCGCCGGGCCGGACAGGCCCCCGGTGCCGTTGGCCAGCACCGGACGGCGGCGCTTGAGATCGATCCGCATGGCAAGCAGAGTGTTGATCAAACTGACGCCGTCGGCCCCCGCCTCCTGGCAGGCCCGGGCAATGGCGGCGATATCTGTCACATTGGGGGACAGCTTCATGAGGATGGGCCGCTTGGTGACCTGCCGCACCGCTTTTGTGACCTGGGCGGCCATGGCGGGGTCCGCGCCGAAGCTCATGCCGCCGCCGTGGACGTTGGGGCAGCTGATGTTGACCTCCAGCCAGCCGATACCGGGCTGGTCCTCCAGTCGCCGGGCCACCTCGGCATATTCCGCCACGGAAAATCCACTGATATTGGCCATCACCGGTTTATGAAATACCTGCCGCAGCTTAGGCAGCTCTTTCTCGATCACCGCGTCCACCCCGGGGTTTTGCAGGCCCACGGAATTGAGCATCCCGGCGGCGGTCTCCGCGATGCGGGGGGTGGGATTGCCGAGCCGGGGCTCCAAGGTGGTGCCTTTGAAGCTAAAGGAGCCCAGGCAGTTGATATCGTACAGCTCCGCAAATTCCCGGCCGTAGCCGAAGGTGCCGCTGGCGGGGATAATGGGGTTGTCCAACTCCACGCCGCAGAGGGTCACTTTGGTATTTACCATAAGATCTCGCCCCTTTCCAGCACCGGTCCGTCCTTGCAGATCCGCTTGGGGCCGCTTCTGGTCTGGCAGGTGCAGCCCATGCAGGCCCCGAAGCCGCAGCCCATTCGCTCTTCCAGACTGAACTGGCCCTCCCCCACCGCAACGGCGTTCACGGCTCGGAGCATGGGCATGGGGCCGCAGGCGTAGAGGTAGGTATATTCCAGCTCCGGCAGGGCTTGCGTGACCAGGCCCTTTTGCCCGGCGGTGCCGTCGTCGGTCGTCAGGATCACTCGGGCCCCCAGGGCGCGAAATTCTTCTACATAAAACACATCCGCCTGATTTTGAAAGCCCAGCACCACGGCGCAGTCCTTCCCCGCCGCCGTCAATTGCCTGCACAGGCCGTACAGGGGCGGCACGCCCACGCCGCCGCCGATCAGCAGGGGACGGGGCCCGGATTTTTCCAGATCGTAGCCGTTTCCCAGGCCCGTCAGCAGGTCCAGGGTCTGCCCCGGCGCCATGCGGCTCATGTCCCCGGTGCCCGCCCCCACCACTTTGTAGATCAGGGTCAGGGTTTTCTCATCCCAATCACAGACGGAGATGGGACGGCGGAGAAACCGCCCGGGACTCTGAATATTGACGAATTGGCCCGGATTTTGGATGGCCGCCGTGGGACCGGACAGGACCATTCGGTATACCTGCCGGGCCAGGGGCCGGTTTTCCAGGATCGTGTAGATCGCCTGCTCCATGGTCCCTCCTTACCCGTCGATGGTAGAAATGCCCAGGGTGGTCTCCTCCAGCACATCCAGCAGCACCCGGACCGTGTCCAGGGAGGTGAAGACATTGACATTGTTCTCCACGGCGCACTGGCGGATCTCGTGGCCGTCGGACAAAACATCCGATTGGCGCACGTCCCGGGTGTTGATGACGTAGGTCACATAGCCGCCCCGGATGGCCTCCAAAATCTCGTCGCTGCCGTCCTTCAATTTGAGCAGCACATGGGTGCGAATGCCGTTGGCCTTCAACATTTTGCCGGTGCCCTCGGTGGCCATGATGTTGAAGCCCATGTTGTAGAACCGGCGGATGAGCGGCAGTGCCTCCTGCTTGTCCTGGTCGGCGATGGTGGCGAAGACCGTGCCGTAGTTCATCATGCTCATGCCCGAGGCCTGGAGGGCCTTGAACAGGGCCCTGGTCAGGGTCTTGTCATAGCCAATGGCCTCGCCGGTGGACTTCATTTCCGGGGACAGATAGGTGTCCAGGCCGTTGAGCTTGGAGAAGGAGAAGGCCGGGACCTTGACGTACCAGCGCTTTTTCTCCTCCGGGTAAAGGGCGAAAATGCCCTGCTCCTTTAGGGACTTGCCCAAAATCACCAGGGTGGCGATATCCGCCAGGGAGTAGCCCGTGGATTTGGACAGGAAGGGCACCGTCCGGGAGGACCGGGGGTTGACCTCGATGATATACACCCGGTTCTGCCGGTCCACGATAAACTGAATGTTATAAAGGCCCACGATGCCGATGCCCAGGCCCAGCTGCTTGGCGTAGCTGAGGATGGTGCCCTTGACCTCCTGGGACACGCTGAAGGTGGGATAGACGCTGATGGAGTCGCCGCTGTGGATGCCGGTCCGCTCCACCAGCTCCATAATGCCGGGCACGAACACGTCCACCCCGTCGCAGATGGCGTCCACCTCCAGCTCCTTGCCGATGATGTATTTGTCCACCAGCACGGGCTTATCCTCGTCGATCTCCACGGCGGTTTTCAGGTAGTGGCGCAGCTGCTCCTCGTCGGCCACGATCTGCATGGCCCGACCGCCCAGAACGAAGGAGGGGCGCACCAGCACGGGGTAGCCGATCTCCTGGGCTGCCTGGACTCCGTCTTCGATATTGGTGACGGCCCGGCCCATGGGCTGGGGAATGCCCAGTTTCTTCAGGACCTTTTCAAAGGCGTCCCGGTTCTCCGCCCGCTCAATGGCGTCGCAGTCGGTGCCGATGATCTTCACGCCCCGCCGGCGCAGGGGCTCCGCCAGATTGATGGCGGTCTGGCCGCCCAGGGAGGCGATGACCCCCTCCGGCTTTTCCCGCAGGAGGATGTTCATCACATCCTCCACAAACAGCGGCTCAAAATAGAGCTTGTCGGAGCAGGTGTAGTCGGTGGAGACGGTCTCCGGGTTGTTGTTGATGATGATGGCCTCGTAGCCCGCCGCCTTGATGGTCTTCACCGCGTGGACGGTGGAGTAGTCGAACTCCACGCCCTGCCCGATGCGGATGGGCCCGGAGCCCAGCACCACGATCTTCTTCTTTTCCGAGATGACGGACTCGTTCTCCGTCTCATAGGTGGAGTAAAAATAGGGAACATAGCTGTCAAATTCGGAGGCGCAGGTGTCGATCATCTTGTAAACCGGCAGCATTTGCTTTTCCACCCGGAGGTTATACACCTCCAGCTCCGTCCAGCCCCAGAGGTGGGCAACGGCGGCGTCGCAGAAGCCCATGCGCTTGGCGTCGTACAAAACCTCCAAATCTCCGGGGGCCTTCCGGACCTTTCCCTCCATGGCGACGATGTTGCGGATCTTCTCCAAAAACAGCATGTCGATTTTGGTGATGTCGCAGATCCGACCAATGTCCTCTCCCCGGCGCATCAGGGCGGCGATGGCGAAGAGCCGGTCGTCCCGCCCCTCGGCAATGTAGGAAAGGAGCCGGTCCTCGTCCCAGGCGTCGAATTTCTTCATATACAGGTGGTCCACGCCGATCTCCAGGGAACGGATCGCCTTCAAAAGGCTCTCCTCCAGGGTCCTGCCCACGCTCATTACCTCGCCGGTGGCCTTCATCTGGGTGGAGAGGCGGTTGTCGGCGGTGGCGAATTTGTCAAAGGGGAACCGGGGCATTTTCGTCACCACATAGTCCAGGGCCGGCTCAAAGGAGGCGGGGGTGTTGGCCAGGCGGATCTCGTCCAGCGTCATGCCCACGGCGATCTTGGCGGAGACCCGGGCGATGGGGTAGCCGCTGGCCTTGGAGGCCAGGGCCGAGGACCGGGACACCCGGGGATTGACCTCAATGACGTAATACCGGAAGGACAGAGGGTCCAGGGCGAACTGGACGTTGCAGCCGCCCTCGATCTTCAGGGCCCGGATGATCCGCAGGGCGCTGTCCCGGAGCATGTGGTACTCCTTATTGGTCAGGGTCTGGGAGGGGCATACCACCACCGAATCGCCGGTGTGGATGCCCACCGGGTCCACATTTTCCATATTGCAGATGGTGATGGCGGTGTCGTTGGCGTCCCGCATCACCTCATATTCGATTTCCTTGTAGCCCCGGATGCTCTTCTCCACCAGCACCTGGTGGACTGGGGAGAGCTTTAAGCCGTTTTTCAACAGGGCCCGGCACTCCTCCTCGTTGTCCGCGAAGCCGCCGCCGGTGCCGCCCAGGGTAAAGGCCGGCCGCAGCACCACCGGATAGCCGATCCGGGCCGCCACCTGGACGCCCTCCTCAATCGTGGAGCAGATATCGGAGAGCAGAACCGGCTCCCCCAGCTCCAGGCACAGCGTCTTAAACTGCTCCCGGTCCTCCGCCTGCTCGATGCTTCTGCTTCTGGTGCCCAGCAGCTCCGCGCGGCACTCCCGCAGAACCCCTTTCTTCTCCAGCTGCATCGCCAGATTCAGCCCGGTCTGGCCGCCGATGCCGGGAACGATGGCGTCGGGCCGCTCATAGCGGATGATCTTGGCCACATATTCCAGGGTCAAGGGCTCCATGTACACCTTGTCTGCCACGGAGGTGTCCGTCATGATGGTGGCGGGGTTGGAGTTGCACAGGACCACCTCGTAGCCCTCCTCCTTCAGCGCCAGACAGGCCTGGGTCCCGGCGTAGTCAAACTCCGCCGCCTGGCCGATGACGATGGGGCCGGAGCCGATCACCAGGATCTTCTTTAAATCAGTTCTTTTCGGCATGGCGCTTCTCCTCTTTCATCATGGCAATGAAGCGGTCAAACAGGTGGCCGCTGTCCTGGGGTCCGGGGGCGCTCTCCGGATGGTACTGGACGCTGAACACCCGGTCCCGGAGGCATTCCACCCCCTCCACGGTATTGTCCAGAATATTCAAATGGGTCAGCGTCAAATCCGTATCTTTCAGGCTCTCCGGGTCCACGGCGTAGCTGTGGTTCTGGGAGGTGATCTCGATTTTGCCGGTGCGCAGGTCCTTGACCGGGTGGTTGCCGCCCCGGTGGCCGAATTTCAGCTTGTAGGTCTTCGCGCCGTAGGCCAGGGAAATGATCTGGTGGCCCAGGCAGATGCCGAAAATGGGGTACTTCCCCCGGAGCTGCTTCACCAGCTCGATGACGCAGCCCACGTCCTCCGGATTGCCGGGGCCGTTGGACAGGAAGATCCCGTCGGGCCGCATCCGCTCCACCTCCTGGGCAGTGATGTTGTAGGGCACGATGGTCACATTGCAGCCCCGGGCGTTGAGAGATCGAATGATATTTAATTTAATTCCGCAGTCCACCGCCACTACGTTGTACTGGGCGTTGGCCGTCCGGGAGTACCAGCGCTTCGCGCAGCTGACCTGGCTGACCACGTCCCGGGGGATCTGAGTCTCCTCCAGGATCCGCAGCGCCTCCTCCTTGGGGGTGTCGATTCCGGTCAGCAGGGCCTTCCGGCTGCCGTAGTCCCGGATGCTCCGGGCCAGCTTTCGGGTATCGATGCCGGAGATGCCGGGGATTCGGTACTCATCCAGCACCTCCCCCAGGGTTTTGGTGTAGCGGAAGTTGGAGGGAAAGTCGTTGTACTCCCGCACCGCCAGGGCCCCAATGGTGGGGACTCTGGTTTCGTAGTCCTCGTCGGCCACCCCGTAGTTGCCAATGAGGGGGTAGGTCATCACCACCATCTGGCAGGTATAGGAGGGGTCGGAGACAATCTCCTGATAGCCTACCATGGAGGTGTTGAATACGATCTCGCACACCCGGTCTCCCTGGGCGCCGAAGCCGATACCGGGATATTCGCTCCCATCCTCCAAGACGATCTTCCGGTCTAATTTAGCCATACGATTTTTCCTCCTTGAATGGTGGCCAGGCATTTTCCGTATACCTTCCAGCCGGCGAATGGGGTACTGCGCCCCAGGCTGGCGAACTGCTTGGGATCGATCTCATAAGAGCTGTCCAAATCCCAGACGCAGTAGTCGCCCTGGGTCTCCAGGCCGAAGCGCCGTCTTGGCGCGGCGGTCAGGGCGTCCAGGACCCGTTCCAGGGGCACCAGCCCCGGCAGGACCAGCCGGGTAAACAGCACCGGGAAGGCGGTCTCCAGCCCCACGACGCCCATCAGACTCCCCTTTAGTCCCCCGGACTTCTCCTCGGCGCTGTGGGGGGCGTGGTCCGTGGCAATGATGTCCACCGTGCCGTCCCGCAGACCCTCCACCAGCGCCTCCCGGTCCGCCCGGTCCCGGAGGGGGGGATTCATTTTGAACCGGCCGTCCTCCTCCAGATCGTCCTGGCACAGCGTCAGGTAGTGGGGCGCGGTCTCGCAGGTCACGTCCACCCCGCTTTTCTTGGCCTGGCGGATCAGCTCCACGCTCTGCCGGGTGGAGACGTGGCAGACGTGGTAGGCGCAGCCCGTCTGGGCCGCCAGTTCCAGGTCCCGGGCGATGGGGCCCCACTCGCTCTCGGCGCAGATGCCGGGATGATTGTGGGCGGCGGCGTAAGGGCCGTCATGGATATAGCCACCCCGGAGCAGGGCGTTGTCCTCGCAGTGGGCGACGAGAGGCTTGCCCAGGGCCTTGGCACGCTCCATGGCCAGGCGCATCTGCTCCCGGCTCTGAACGCCCTTGCCGTCGTCGGAAAACCCCACTACATAGGGGGCCATGGCCTCCATGTCCGAGAGGGCCTCCCCTCTTTCCCCTTTTGTAATGGCTCCGTAGGGATGGACCCCGATCACCGCGTCCCGCCGGATGATGGAGAGCTCCTGTTCCAGATTTTCCAGGCAGTCCGGCACGGGGTTCAGATTGGGCATGGAGCACACATCGGTGTACCCGCCCCGGGCCGCCGCCCGGGTCCCGGAGGCAATGGTCTCCTTATAAGAAAAACCCGGCTCTCGCAAATGCACATGCACATCGCAAAAGCCGGGAAAAACAAAACTACGGGCGAGGTCCAACCGCGCCCCCAAAATACCAACACTGCCAGCGGGCAGCTCCCTGCCAAACTGGCTGGAAAGACCACGGAATCGCTGAAAAACCATCGACCGGTCCTGCATAGCCCCTCCCTGGAACCCGCCGCCTTTTGGGCGGTTGTACTCATTGCGGCACATTATAACACTTTGCGGCGGGGCTGTCAAGATAAAAAAGTTATTTCAGAGAAAATGGCAAAGCCTCCAAGAATACCGGCGCTTTTCTCCCTTTTTCCGGCGAAATTCCCCTTTCCGCGCGGAAAACGCTCCGCAAGGAAAGCGGGGCGTTTTTCCTATTCATCGATCAGCCGGGCCAGGAGCGTGGGGCCGTTCTTTTTGAGCCATTCCCGCCGGGCGGGATAGTCTGGAAGCAAAGCCGCCACCTCCCGCCAGAATGCCGGAGAGTGGTTCATCTGCTTTCGGTGGCACAGCTCATGAACAACCACATAATCCCGTACCTCCGGCGGGGCCAGCGCCAGCAGGCAGTTAAAGCTGAGATTTCCCGAAGCGGAGCAGCTGCCCCATCGGGCGCGCTGGCAGCGCAGGGTGATTTTCCCATAGGAGACCCCCAGGGCCTTGGCAAAGAAATGGACCCGTTCCCGGATCACCGGCTCCAGCGCCCTGCGGAGATTGGAGAGTTCCTCTTTGGTCAGCTTGCCGGCCTGGGCGGCCTGCTGGTTCTGCCGCCGCACTCGGGCCAAATGGGCCTGGATCCAGCCGGTCTTCTCCAGAACAAAGGCCTGGATCCGCGCCCGGCTCATCTTCAGAGGCGCCCGCGCGATCACCTGCCCCGAAGGGGTGATCTCCAGAGCCAGGGTCCGCCGCCGGCTGCGCACCAGAGTGTATTCTGGCAGCTCCGTCACGGCTTGGGGCACAACAGCGCCACCACCTGGCCGATGTACATGGTGTGGGGCGCTTCCGTTTCATAAAACCTTCCCACAACCTGCTCCGGCATGGCGGCTATTTCCAGATCCTGGCGGTAGATCTTCCGGCAGAGCAGCGTTGTCTCCGCCTCCCGGAAGGTCACGCCCTGCTCCAAAAATTCCGGGGTCAGTCCAGATTTCGACACCTTGTCCCCATCCCGGCCGGAGAGCGTCCCCAGCAGCGCCAGGGCCTGGCGGCAATCCTCGGGGTAAAAGCTCAGGGTGAAATAGTCGCTTTTTTCCATAAAATCGTGGGTATACCGGATGGGCTTGACGTACACCGTGGCCACATCCATCCCCCACAGGGTCCCCAGGCCGCCCCAGCTGACGGTCATGGTGTTGAATTTTTCCCGGTCTCCGGCGGTGAGCAAGGCCCACTTCCGGTTAAATACGCCAAAGGCGTCTACCTTCCACTCCATGGCTTACCCCTTTCCGGCGTAGCGGGCCATCAGCTCCGCGATGGAGATGCCCTGGGGGCAGACGATCTCGCAGCTGTGGCAGGCCAGGCAGTCCTGGGGCCCGACCCCCTCGGGAGCGGGGGTATTTTCGTTACGGCTCTTGAAGATCTGGGGAATGGGCAGACCCTGGGGGCACCGGGCAGTGCAGTAGCTGCATCCGGTGCAGGGCACCTTGTTCACCTGGATCATTTCCCGGGCAATGGCGTCCAGCGCCGCCCGCTCCCGGGCATTCAGGGGCTTTTCCGTCTGGAAGGTGGCGATATTCTCCCGGAGCTGGTCCATGTTGGACATCCCGGAGAGGATCATGCCCACGCCCTCCACGCTTTGCAGGAACCGGAAGGCCCACTCAGGGGCGGTGGCCCCGGGGCGCAGGGCATTCAGCGCCGCCATGTCCTCCTCCGGCAGCTTGGCGAGCCGACCGCCCCGCACCGGCTCCATGACCCAGACGGGAAGGCCATACGCCCGGATCAGCTCCACCTTGGCCTTGGCGTTCTGCAGCGTCCAGTCTAAGTAGTTCAGCTGGATTTGGACAAAATCCAAGTCCTTCCCATAGGCCTCCAGGAACCGGCGGATGGTGGCCCGGCTGCCGTGGGTGGAGAAGCCCAGATGGCGGATCCGCCCGGCCTTTTTCTGTTCCATCAGGTAGTCAAAAATACCGTACTGGGGGTCCAGATAGCCCTCCACGTTCCGTTCGCTGACGTTGTGGAACAGGTAGAAGTCAAAATAGTCCACCTGGCACTTTTCCAGCTGCTTTTCAAAGATCTCCCTTACCCTTGCCATGTTCTCCGGCGCGAAGCCGGGAAATTTGGTGGCAAGATAAAAGCTGTCCCGGGGGTAGGCCGACAGCGCCTTGCCGATGGCAATCTCGGAATTGCCGCCGTGGTAGCCCCAGGCGGTGTCAAAATAGTTGATGCCCCGCGCCCGGGCGTAGGCCACCATCTCCTCGACCTGCTCCTGGTCGATTTGGTCATCCTTGCCGTCCACGACAGGCAGACGCATGCAGCCCAGACCCAGCGCGGAGAGGCGAAGCCCCTGAAATCCCTTGTAAATCAATACCATAGCCTCCCAACTTTTTGTATTTTTTCCAAAATAGACGTATCCGCCGGGCAGAAGCTCAGCTGATCGATCTCCGCCGGGGTGAGAAACCGCAGATCGTTGTGTTCCAGAGCCGTCAGCTTTCCCTCCCGAATGACAGCCTCGTACACCGTCAGCTCCACGGTCAGATCCGGATAGCGGTGGAGGACCTGGGCGTAGACCGGCCCCACCTCCACCGTAACGGCCAGCTCCTCTTGACATTCTCGGATCAGGGCCTGTTCGCCGGTCTCCCCAGGCTCCCGCTTGCCTCCTGGAAACTCCCACAGGAGCCCCCTGGCCTTGTGAGCTGGGCGCTGGCACGCCAAGAAACGGTCCCCCTCCCAAATCAGGGCAGCGGAGACCTGGGTAACGCGGTCCATATGATCCTTCCTTTCTAAATATAAGTATACCGGCATTGTTTGAAAATGTCAAGCCAGGGGCGGAGGCAGGAATTTTCAGTTGATTTGCGCCATGCGCTGTGGTAAAATAGGAACCGGGAGGGATGCTTATGGCCGGAACGGACCAGGTATTGGAATACAAATGTCCCTGCTGCGGCGCCGGGCTGAAATTCAGCCAGGACGGGCAGAACATGGCCTGCGATTACTGCGGCAATACCTTTGAGATCGAAGCGGTTAAGGCCTATAACGCCACCCTCGCCCCCGATGAATTTGTCTGGGACAGCGCAGACGCCGCCACCTGGAGCGAAGCGGAAGCCCAGACCATGCAAACCTTCCAGTGCCCCGCCTGCGGCGGCGTACTGATGACCGACGAGCATACCGCCGCCACCTTCTGTCCCTACTGCGAGAATCCGGCGATCATTCCAGGCCGCCTCTCCGGGGGTTGGAAGCCGGAGGGGGTCATTCCCTTCCAGACCTCCAAGGAGGACGCCCAGGCCGCCTTTTTAAAGCTGTGTAAGAGCAAGCCCCTGCTTCCCAAGTTTTTTACCCAGGAACAGCGGATTGAGAAAATTACCGGCGTCTATGTCCCCTACTGGCTCTACAACTGCAACGGCAATTTCCGGGGCCGGTACAGCGCCACCCATACCCACGTCTGGTCGGACGCCAAGTACAACTACACCCGCACCGACCACTACTTACTGACCCGAGGCGCCTCCGCCGCCTTCGAGGGAATCCCCATGGACGCTTCCAGCAAGCTGGACGATGGACTGATGGAGTCCATCGAGCCCTTTGACTACACTGCCTCGGTGCCCTTTGAGACGGCCTACCTCTCCGGCTTTCTGGCGGACAAATACGATGTGGAGTCCCAGCTGGGCCAGGAGCGGGTCCGCCAGCGGGTAGGGGCCTCCATGGAGGATCTGCTGGCCCCCACCTTCGTGGGCTTTGCCACCGTGGTTCCCACGGGCAGGCAGCTCCGGGTGGACCACAACCGGGCAAAGTACGTCCTTCTGCCAGTGTGGATGCTCCACACGAAATACAAGGACAAGACCTACGTTTTCGCCATGAACGGCCAGACCGGAAAAATGACCGGCACCTTCCCCGTCTGTCCCAAGCGGACCGCCGCCTGGTTTGCCGCCGTCTGCGGCGGGGTGGCGGCGCTGGCCGTCCTAGTACAATGGCTGCTGTGGCTGTAAAGGGGCGGACCATGAAAAGAGCTTGGATGATTCTCCTGCCGCTTCTGTTCCTGCTGAACCTGACGCCCAGCGCCTATGCCAGGACGCCCCGGGTGGTAGACGAGGCGGGGCTGCTGAGCGGGGAAGAAGCGGGAATTTTGGAGACCCGCGCGGGCGAGATTTCGGAAAAATACGGCATGGACGTGGTCATTCTCACGGTTTACAGCCTGGACGGGCAGGACAGCGAATCCTATGCCGACGATTACTACGACAGCCACGGCTACGGCCTGGGCGGCGACAGCAGCGGCGTGTTGCTGCTCCTTTCCATGGAGTACCGGGACTGGGCCATCAGCACCTGCGGCGAGGCCATTTACGCCCTGACGGACTACGGAATCCGGGACGTTTTTTCCCAGATCGCCCCGTATCTGTCCGAGGACGAATATTACGATGCTTTCAGCGCCTATTTGGACGCTCTGGAACCCTATCTTGACACCTACGCCCAGGGTTCGCCCATCGACGGCAAGGCCCCGGCGTATGATGGCCCCGGGTCCTATCACCCCGGCACCCAGGAGGAAACGGTCTACGCCCCCGAAAAGGCCCCCGTTCTCCGGTTCCTGCTGGTGGGACTGGCGGTGGGCGCGGCCGCCGGCGGCGTCACGGTGGCGGTGATGGCCGGCCAGATGAACACTGCCAAACCCCAGCGGGGCGCGGCGAATTACGTCCAGCCAGGGAGCTATCAGCTCTACGACAACCAGACCATTTTCCTCCACAGCCACGTCACCCGGACGGCCCGAGCAGAATCCAGCGGCGGCGGGGGTTCCGGCGGCGGCAGCTCGACGCATCACAGCTCCGGCGGGCAGAACCACGGCGGCGGACACGGTAAATTCTAAAAATTCATGATAAAGGAGAACGAATTATGGGACTGATCAAAGCAGCGCTGGGCGGAGTGTCCTCCGTCCTGGCGGATCAATGGCGGGAGTATTTCTACTGCGACGCGCTGACGGAAAACGTGCTGGCGGCCAAGGGTCAAAAGCGGACCACCGGCCGCAGCAGCAATACCAAAGGCTCGGAAAACATCATCACCAACGGCTCCGTGATCGCGGTCAACGAGGGCCAGTGCATGATGATCGTGGAGCAGGGCCAGATCGTGGAATTTACGGCGGAGCCCGGTGAATTCACCTGGAATTCCTCCACGGAGCCCACCATTTTCTACGGCGGCCTGGGCCAAGGGATCAAGGGCAGCTGGGAGACCCTGAAGCGCCGGTTCACCTTCGGCGCGGACACCGCCAAGGACCAGCGGGTGTACTATTTCAACCTGAAGGAGCTGGTGGGCAACAAGTACGGCACCCCCTCCCCCGTGCCCTTCCGGGTGGTGGACGCCAATATCGGCCTGGACATGGACATCGGCATCCGGTGCAACGGGGAGTATTCCTACAAGATCACGGACCCCATGCTGTTCTATAAAAACGTCTGCGGCAATATTCAGGAGGTCTACACCCGGGACCGGTTCGACAGCCAGCTGAAATCCGAATTTCTGACAGCCCTCCAGCCGGCCTTCGCCAAAATTTCCGCTCAGGGCATCCGCTACTCCGCCCTGCCGGGCCACGCCATGGAGCTGGCGGAGGCCATGAACACGGTGCTGTCCGAAAAGTGGAGCGGCCTCAGGGGCATTTCCGTGGTATCCGTGGGGGTCAACTCCGTCACCGCCTCCCCGGAGGACGAGGCCGCCATCAAGGAGCTCCAGCGCAACGCCGTTTTCCGCGATCCCAACATGGCCGCCGCCCACATGGTGGGGGCCCAGGCCGCCGCTATGCAGGAGGCCGCCAAAAACAAGAACGGGGCCTTCACCGGCTTCTTAGGGATGGGCATGGCCCAGCAGGCCGGCGGGCTCAACGCCAACGCCCTGTTCCAGATGGGCCAGCGGCAGCCTCCCCAGACGCCCCCCGCGCCCCCCGCCCAGGAGACCTGGAAATGTTCCTGCGGCGCGGAAAATACCGGCAATTTCTGCACAGAGTGCGGTGCTAAAAAGCCCGCCGCGGGCTGGACCTGCGAAAAATGCGGCGCCGTGAACAAGGGCAAGTTCTGCGCCCAGTGCGGGGCCAAAAAGCCCGCCGGCGCCCCCCTCTACCGCTGCGACAAGTGCGGCTGGGAGCCGGAGGACCCCAAGCATCCCCCGAAATTCTGTCCGGAGTGCGGCGACCCCTTTGACGATCAGGATATTATGTAAACTTTAGAGCCTCTGCGGGGTCTCAAATCCATCTTTGCTTCCTTTCAAAGCCAACGCCCGGCGCGGAAATCGCGCCGGGCTGCGTTTTGTTTCATTGGTTAACATAATTTTCAGCTTCTTCTGGTGGTCAGCTTTTGGGCCAAAGCCGTCATTTCCGCCCGGTCCGGGAAGGGCTCCAGGGCGGCCACCGCCTCCCGGGTCAGCCTTTCCACCATCTCCTGGCAGGCATCCACCCCATAGAGCCGGAGGAAGGTGTTCTTCTCCCCGTCCACCCCGGTGGCCTTGCCCAGCTCCTGCTCTGAGCCGATGGCGTCCAGCAGATCGTCCCGAATTTGGAAGGCCAGGCCCAGCTTTTCGGCAAAGGTCCCGGCAGCGGAAAGCGCCCGCTCTCCCCCGCCTCCGGCCAGCACGCCCATTTGGCAGGCCGCCCGGATCAGGGCCCCGGTCTTTCGGCTCTGGATGGCTAGGACCTCCTCTTCCGTGCAAGCCCGCTCCTGGCTCTTCATGTCCAGCGCCTGGCCCCCCACCATGCCCCGGGGACCGGCGCACCCGGCCAGGAGCGCTGCCGCCTTTATCCGGACCTCGGCGGGCAGCTCTGCCCCGGCGATCTGGGAGAACGCCTCGGTCAGCAGCCCGTCTCCCGCCAGGACGGCCATGGCCTCCCCGAAGACCTTGTGGTTGGTGGGGCGGCCCCGGCGGAGGTCGTCGTCGTCCATGCAGGGCAGGTCGTCATGGATCAGGCTGTAGGTATGGACCATTTCGATCGCCGCGGCCAAGGGCAGGGCCTTTTCCCAGTCCCCGCCGCACATCCGGCAAAACTCCAGTACAAAAATAGGCCGCAGCCGCTTGCCGCCGGCGCTCAGGCTGTAGGCCATGGCCCGGTACAGCTCCTTTTGGGGAAGCTCCTCCCCCGCCCGGCAGGCCTCCGCCAGATAGCGCTCCACGGCCTGCCGGTAGGTGGTCTCAAGGCTGGTCTTCATCAAAGGGAACCTCCTGGGGGGTGCCGTCCTCGGCGGTGAGGATCTTTTTCACCTGCATTTCCGCCTCATCCAGGAGCTTGCCGCAGCTTCTCACCAGACCGGTGCCCTCCTGAAACAGCGCAAGAGACTCCTCCAGCGCCACGTCTCCCCGTTCCATCGCCCGGACGATCTGTTCCAGGCGCTGCATTTTTTCTTCAAAGGTTTTGCTTTCCATATTCAGACTCCTTTCGCTCCGTCACCTGGGCAGTCAGCTGCCCGTCTCGGACGGTGATCGTCAGCAGATCTCCCGGCGCGGCCTGTCCGGCGGACCGAAGCACCGCCCCCGTGTCCGTGCGCACCATGGCGTAGCCCCGGGACAGCACCCGCAGGGGACTCATGGCGTCCAATTTGGCGGTGAGCGCCACAAAACGCTGCCGTTTGGCGGCCAGGGCTCTGCTCTGGGCGGCAGTCAGGCGGCTCCGCAGCAGCGCCAGGGCCTGCCGCCGCTGGGCCAGGTAGGCGTCAGGGCTTTGCAGGGCCGGACTATCCGACAGCATCCGGTAGTGCCGCCGGGCATTTTTAATCTGCCGAGACAGGGCCGTGGCCATGGCGGCGGCCATGGAATCCAGGGTCTGCCGCAGGGCATCCTGATCCGGCACCGCCAGCTCCGCCGCGTTGCTGGGGGTGGCGGCCCGCAGGTCGGCCACAAAGTCGGAAATGGTCACATCCGGCTCATGGCCCACGGCGGAGATCACCGGGATCTGGGAATCGTAGATGGCCCGGGCCACTACCTCCTCATTGAATGCCCACAGATCCTCCATGGACCCGCCGCCCCGGCCCACGATCAGCAGATCCGCCAGCTGGAACCGGTTGGCATAGCGAATGGCGGCGGCGATCTCCCCGGGGGCCTCCGCCCCCTGGACCCGCACCGGCAGCAGCCGCACCCGGGTCAGCGGGTAGCGCTTCCGAAGGATCCGGAGCATATCATGGACCGCCGCCCCGGCGGAGCTGGTGACGATGCCAATGGTGCCGGGGTATTGGGGGATGGGCTTTTTATGGGCCGGGTCGAACAGGCCCTGGGCCGCCAGCTTGGCCTTGAGCTGCTCAAAAGCGGCGTACAGGTCCCCCACGCCGTCGGGCGTCAGGGCGGTGCAGTAGAGCTGATAGGCCCCGTCCCGGGGATAGACGGCGATCCGCCCCATGGCGATGACCTTCATGCCGTTTTCCGGCCGGAACCGAAGCCGGAGGGCGCTGCCCTTGAACATGACGCATTTCAGCGCCCCGCCCTCGTCCTTCAATGTAAAATAGTGATGGCCGGAGGGGTAGCACTTGTAGTTGCTCAGCTCCCCCCGCACCGCCAGGGCCGCCAGATTTTCATCGCTGTCCAGCTTGGCCCGGAGATATTCATTGACCTGTGTGACGGATAAAATCTTCGCCATATCATCCCTCCAAAGCCCGATGGGCCAGCACCGCCACGCCCAGGGCGTTGTCCGTAGAGAACTGGGGCGGCGCGAACACTGCCCCCAGGGGGGCCAGGGTCTCCCGCAGCAGGGAGTTGGAGGCCACGCCGCCGGAAAACAGCACCGGCAGGTCAGGCTGCTCCTTCAATGCTGCCTCCGTGGTTCGCGCCACCGCCCCGGCAACGGACCGCAGGGCGTAGCCGGCAGTCTCCTCCGGGCTATGGTCCCGGGAATAGTCCCGGACCTTGTTTTCCAATCCCGAGAAGGAAAATTCCAGCCCCCGGATTTTGATCTGAAAGGCGTCCTTCCCCGCCCCGCCCCGGCTCAGCTCGTCCAGGGCCTTTCCCGCCGGGAAGGGCAGGGAAAGCAGCTGCCCCGTCCGGTCGATCAGCTGCCCGGCGGAGATGTCCGTAGTGCCGCCGATTCGGCGGCAGGCAATATTTCGCCCCTCCGGCCGGCAATAGAGCAGCTCCGTAGTGCCGCCGGACAGATGCCAGGCCAAAAAAGGCCCGTCCAGCAGCTCCATCCGCCCGGCGGCCCAGGCCGCCGCCGCCAGATGGCCCTGCTGATGGGAAACCTCAATCAGCGGCACCCCCAACGCCGTGGCAAGCACCGCGCCGTGGCTGTACCCCACCAGGAAGCAGGGCATATAGCTGCCCTCCACCGCCCGGGGGCGGGTACTGACCCCCACTGCCTGAACAGAGCCCGGCGGAACTTGGGAAAAAAGCCTGCCGGCAAGCTCCGGCAGGCTCCTGGTATGGTAAAACACCGCGTCGCTCTGCCGCAGGCCCAGCGCGCCCGCCGCCACCGGCAGTAATTGAGAGGCGTTCTCTCCCCGCTCCCCGTCGAACCAGGCCAGGGAGGTGGTATAGTTGCTGGTATCGAAGCCCAGAACGGTCATTTCGGCTCCTCCCGGCTCCGGTCCCAGGTCCCCAGGATGCCGTTGACAAAGGCGCCGGTGTCCTTCCCGTCGTAGAGCTTTGCCAACCGGACTGCCTCGGAAATGGCCGCGTTTTTGGGCACATCCTCCACATACGCCGCCTCATACATGGCCAGCATCAAAATGGCTCTGGTCACTCGGGAGATCCGGCTCACGTCCCAGCCGATGGACAGGGTCTGGATCTGCTGCCGCAGCTCCTCCCGGTAGGCGTACACCCCCGCCACCACCCGCTGGATGTAGGCCATCTGGGCCTGATCCGGGCGCTCCTCATAGACCGGGCACTCCTGGGCCAGGGTCTCGTAGTATCCCGGGGCGAACAGCGTTTCCAGGGCAGTCTCCGGCTCCACGCCGGTGAAGCTCTGGCCGTAGATGATATGGACCGCCAGTTCCCTGGCGTTGGCTCTCGTCATGGGCTTATTTCCGGAGGATGCCGCCCACGTTGACGTTCACGGCGGCAACGGTGACGCCCGCCATGGATTCCAGGGCGCTGGTAACGGCCTCCTGCACGGCCTTGGCAACGTCGATGACGCTCTGGCCGTAGACCACGGAAATGGTGCAGTCGATGTAGACCTCGTCCTCGGGACCAATGGTGATCTTCAGATTCTTGCCCACGGTTTTCTTGTTGATCTCCCCGGGCTTGACATTAAAGCCCGCGGCGCCGTCCACCTCCGCGGCGGCCTGGGCCACGATGGCGGCGATCACATCCTCGGAGATCATCACGCTCCCATTTTCCTGGTACTGCTGAATGTAGGGCTTGGACTGCTTGTTCTCTGCCATAAGGGTACCTCCAAAACAATATCACGCTGCGCATGATTTTTCCTATATTGTATCACAAATCCAAAAAATTACAACCGCAGATTTGCGCTTTTCCGGAAAATCGGCCCCGGAAATTCCGGGGCCGAGAGACTTTATACGCAGGGAGGCCAGAGGGAATGGTCCCAATCCCGCCCGGACAGGGCGTCCAGCCGCTCCTGATCGGTCATCAGCCGGGTCCAGCCGTGGGCCGGGCCTGGGGTGGCGTCGATATGCCGCCAGTAGCCGCCCATATCCACGATCAGCCAGTAGTGGCTGTGATCCGTGACCCAGATCATCTGGGTGGTGTACCCCTTCTTGGCCATGACCTCCTGGAGGGTCCTGGCGTGGACGTAGCAATTGCCGATATAGTGGGTCAGGCCGTACCAAACCGGATCACCCGCGCCGGAATTGGAGTTGTAGTCCACATGGTCCTGGACGTAGAGCTTGATGGAAATGGGATCGTCGGCGCAGGCGGCGGCCATTTGGTCCACCAGCGCCTGGGTATCCGCCATGGTATGGTTGACCTCCACCCGGCGATTGTAGGTGGTGACGTTGCCGGAGGAATCCTCCGCCCGGTAAACTACATAGTAGGTGCCCATCTGAGACAGATCCACGCCGCTGTCGTCATAGGTAAAGCTCACCGCCCCGTCCCGGGAGTCGGAGGCCGTAACAAACAGCGTATAGTCCGGCGGGGTATTCACCGCCACCTCCATGGTCGTCACGCCGGAGAAGGTGGGCCCTTCCATGTCCTCCACCACCCGGAGCGTGGTCTGGGCAAGGGTCTCGTTGCCGTAGGGATCCACGGCGCGGACCGTCACAGTCTGACTGCCCAGGGTGTTCACATCCAGCTCCGTCGCCAGCTCCACGGAAACGACGCCGGACGGGTCCTCCGCGCTGACCAGAAAATCGGACAGGGCGACCGCCGTGCCGGGATAGACTGCTACCTCCTGCAGCGTCAGCGCCGGGCCCTGGGTATCCTGAATGGTCACCACGCAGCTCTGGGGCAGCCCTTCGCTGACGCCGGTGACGGTGTACTGCCCCACCGGGGAGGAATTGAGCATATCGATGACGTCCTGAGAGATCCGCTGGGCGTCGCGCTGGGGGTCCAGCACCAGATCGTCGGCGCTGACCGTCTGGCCGTATTCCAGGAAGAATTGGTCCTTCATCCAGATATAAGAGATCGTGCAGCTGCCGGTGATCTGGTTGCCGTAGGGGTCCGCCACCGTCACCGTTACCGTGCTGTCGGCATTGGAGTCAGGGATCTGGAACGCGGGCATGGTAATTTCCACGTCGGACAGGTCGAAGCAGGCCGTCACAAAATCCTCGGGTTCGATCTCACCATCCACGGAAACCACCAAATTCTGAAATTCCGCGGTGGGCGCCGTGGTGTCCTGAATGGTTAAGGTGACCGTCTCCTGTTTTAGGCCCTGCCGCAAAGTAACGCTCTGCCGGCCCACCTGGGACAGGTCGATCTGGCTGAGATCGGTCACAAACTCCGCCTGCCCCGCCTCGCCGTATTGGGTGAGAAAAGCGCCGGCCGACAGCTCCGTCTGCCCCAGCTCGATGGTCAAATCCTGGAATTTGGCCTGGCCGTAGTCATAGCAGGCATACCAGACCCAGGCGGCCGCCAGGAGCAGCGCCAGGGCGGCGCAAAGGATCCGTTTCCACCCAAGGCCGGCGAAAAATGCCTTCAGCCGCTCCAGCTTCTCCGCCATGGCGGGCGTTATGATTTGTTTTTCTTTTTGATCAGCTGTTTCCGTTTCCAAGACGGCAGCCCCCCTTTTTTCAGGGTTCCCATACAGATGTTATTCTATCACGGTTCTTGTCGAAATGCAACGAAAATTTTCCAAAAAGGCATTTCCCCCGTCCAGGTCTGGCCGGGGGAAAAACTCAGGGAACTTCCACCACATGGATGTCGCTGATCGTGAAATCGGACTGGTTCAGCACAATGTCGGTGATCACCGCCACGTCCGTCTGCTGCAAGCCCCCCTCCGGAGCGGCCACCGCCACGGAAATGCCGCCTTCGCTGATGTAGGCCACACAGTCGGCATAGCCCTTGGCGATGACCAGACTTTCGATCTGGGCCTCATCCAAGGCAGTCTGGACAATGTCCTGCAGCTGGGTGCCCACTTGGGAATCCTTGCCGTCCTCGCTGTAGGCCATGGCCTCCTGCAGAAGGCTTACGGCGCTGTCCCTGGCCTGCTGCCGGGACAGCCGCACGGCGGCAAAATATTCGGCCTGGGTCGTGGTCTGGTTCTCCGTCTCTCCGCTCATCACCAAGGTATCCGAGGATAGAAGCTTCGCGGCATCCAGGGTGTCCTCCAGGTTCACGGCCGCTTCCTCGTTGCTGTAACGCCAGTTGAGGTAGATTCCGGCGCACACCGTCACCAGCACCGCCGCCGCGATGAAATTCTTCTTCCAAGTTTTCATACAAATGCCTCCAATCATTTCATTTTCAGTACGGAGATCCGATCCGCCCCCAGGCCCGTGGCCATGGACACCGCCTCCACGATGGCGAGCCGAATCCTGGGGTCGTCGGCTCCCTGGCAGACCACCACCGCGCCCCGGTAGGTGGCGGGCAGCACCTGCCGCACCAGGCCGGTTTGGCCCCGCTGGCCGTCCGTCACCGTGACCGTGTCCCGGTTTTGGGCGGAGTCGGAGAGGTTTTCGTCATACTGGTACAGCGTCTCCTCCCCTGCCTCCAAGGTCAACAGCACCTCCACCTTTCCCGCGCCCTGGATCTGGCTCAGGATCTGGGAAAGCTCCTGGGCAACGTCTCTTTCCGGTTCCGGCTGGGTCTCCTGGACCGAGGCGGCGGACTCCGTTTTGCCAGGTATCGCCATGAGCAGCAGTCCCAGCGCCAGGATCAGGATCGCGAATTTGTACTTTCCCAGAAAGGCAAGGATCTTTTTCAGTTCCACTGCTGCGCCTCCTTTGGAATCCCCAGCTCCCTGGTGAGAATGTCCGAAAGCCGCGCCTTGGAATAGGGGGAGATCCTTCCGGCCAAGCGCGCCTGGGCAATCGCCGGCGGAGCGTCCTTTGTCAGCGTCACCTCCACAGTCAGCTCCGCCCCCAGGGAAGCGGCTTTGTCCAAGATATATGCTTCCACCCGCTGCTTTATTCCGGCCCGGAGGGCCTGGGCAGCGTCGGATTCACCCTGGGCCACCGCCTGGGAGGCCTCCCAAGCGATATCCTGGGAGAAGACCTGGAGGCTTCCCAGCCGCAGGGCCGTCAGGGGATGAAGCACCGTCACCGCCAGAAACACGCCGCACAGCAGCTTCCCCACGGCGGCGGGGGTGTCCTCCTTTCCCAGCAGGCTCTTGAGAATGGCGCAGAGGATGGCCGCGGCGGTAACGCGCAGCAGATAGGGTCCCAGGGCGTCCACTATTCCACTCCTTTCAAAAAACAGACGGTGCTGATGAGCAGCAGCAGGCACATGGTCCCGGTCATGGCCAGGAGCATCCCCATGCCCGCGGAAAAATCCTGGATCAGCCCGGCGGTCTCCTTGGTGCCGAAAACGGCGCAGGCCGCCGCCGTCAGCTTCAGCATCAAATACTGCACGCCAATCCGCAGGAAGGGACCCAGGCAGATGGCCAGGATCGCCAGCAGCCCGTAGACCCCGGCGGCGCTGCGCATCACCCCCGCGCTGACCAGAATGGTCTCCGAGGCGTCTGAGAGCAGGCCCCCCACCACCGGTACCATGCCGGAGATGGTGAGCTTCGCCGCCTTCACCGCGGCCGCGTCGGCGGTGCCGCTGACCACCTTGGTAATGCCCATGTAACCGGTGAAGATGTAGAGTACCAGCTTCAGGCTCCAGGTCATCAGCCATTTTAGAAAATCCCGGAGCTTTTTCAGCATGTCCTCCCCCACCGCGCTGTTGGCGACCCCCAGGCAGAGGAACAGATACAGCATGGGCACCGTCACCTTGGAGATCAGGGCGCCCAGCACAGCGTCAAACACCGCCGTGCCGGTGTACAGCGCCGCCGAGGCGGTCCCGCCCCCTTGGGCCGCCAGGGCGGCGGTCATCACCGGAAGCAGCAGCTTTCCGTATTCGCTCATCTCCGTTACCGTCTGGCTTCCCAGCCGGATCAGAGCCCCGGAGGGTCGCAGCAGCAGCGTTCCCACCGCCAGGGCCCCGGCCAGCCCCACCGCCTGCTTGGGGCACCCCGGGATGGTTCCTGCCAGGGAGGTGATCAGCGCCGCCGCCATCAGAGCCAGGCAGATCCCCGCCGCCTCCGCCACCGCCGGCTGGATCTCCGGCAGTACCGCCTTTAGAACCTCCAAAAGCCCTTCCCCGAAGCGCTCCTGGGTCTGGGGCATCAGCGCCTGGGCCTCCGGCGGCGGCGTGGGGGCGGTGTAGTCCAGGGCTCTGGCCGGGGCCGCCATCAGCGGCAGGACCAAAAGCAGGATCAGCAGTTTTTTCATACTTCCCCCAAAATCTTCTCAATCAGTCCCAGCAGCTCCTCCAGAAGCGGCAGGGAGATCCACAGCACCGCCGCCGCCGCCAGAATTTGCAGGGCCTTCCCCAGGGCGGCGTTGCCGGCGTCGCTGCAAATCAGCCCCGCGATCTGGGCCACCAGGCTGATGCCCACAGCCTTGAGCAGCACCCCCAGCAAAGCCTCGTCCAGCTGCGCCGCCTGCTGTAACCGCCGGAAGAAATCCATCACCGGGGCCAGGTAGGTCATGGCGGCGGTCAGCACCATGCACCCCGCCAGAACGGACAGCAGCAGCGCCACGTCCTTCCCCTGCTTTGCCAGGGCCAGCCCCAGCACCGCCGCGATCAGGGTCCCCGCTGCTCCCTTCCAAAACAGCTCCGTCAAAATTGGAACAGCTCCTTTACCAGTTCAAACAGCTCGGCAATTTTCTGGGTCAGCATCATCAGCACCACCACCAGCCCCGCCAGGGTGGTCATGGTGGCCTGTTCCTCCCGCCCGGAGCGGGAGAGGACCTGATTGAGGACGGACACAATGATCCCGATGGCGGCGATTTTGAAAATCAGATCGATTTCCATAGGCTAAAGAAACAAAATGGCCAGGGCCGCCCCGGCGCACAGCCCCAGGGTCTGATAGCTGCGCAGACGGCTCTCCCGGTTGTGGGACAGGGCTTCCAGGCACGCCCGGCAGCTCTGCCGGGCCCCGTCCAGGCCCTGAAGCTGTCCGGGCAGATCGAAGCGGCCCAGCGTCTGGCCCAGCTCCCCAAAAATTCGTTTTGCCTGGTTCGGCAGCTCCGGCTGGGCCGCCAGCGCCTCCTCCACGCACTTCCCCACCTCCGGCTGGGACTGGCTTTGAAGCTGCTCTGCCAGAGCGGCGAAGACTTGTCCCACCGGGCCAGTCAGCTCTTCGGAGGTCTGACGGCACAGCTCCGGCAGGGGCGTCAGCCGGTACTGTAACTCGCAGGCCATGAAATCCAGCCCCCGGATCAGCTGGGCCAGGGCGCTTTCCTCCCTTCGGTGGGCGGCGGCCAGGGAAAATCCAAACCCGCCGCAGGCCAGGACGATCAGCATCGCCCCCAACAGCTTTCCGTTCATCGCTCCATCCTTTCCACACGCCAGGACTTGTCCGGCTGTAAGATCAGCACCTTCTCAAAGATTCGACTCTCCACCAGGGGCCGGTAGACGGTCCTTCGCAGCAGGTCCTCCCGGCTTTTGGCATGGGCGGTGGCCAGCAGATCCACACCGCACCACCCTGCCCGGAGCAGCGCCTGGCAATCCCCCTCCTCGGTGATCTCGTCCAGGGCCACACAGCTTGGTCCCAGGGTGCGGATGGCCATTTCCAGGCCGTGGGCCTTTCCACAGCCGGTAAGCACATCCGTGCGGGGGCCGGGCGGGAAGCAGTCCATCCCATCCGCTCTCGGGAACAGCTCTCCCCGCTGGTCTACCACCGCCACGCTGCCCCCCTGCTGGGAGCGCTGGCGAATGAGGTCCCGCAGGAGGGTGGTCTTCCCGCTTCCGGGCCTTCCCAGGATCAGCACGGAGCCGCTTGTCCCCGCCCCCTGGGCAATGCCGGGAAAGTCCCTGGCAACCCGCAGGCACAGGCTGCTGACCTCCCGGACCCCCGTCACGCTTCCGTCCGCCTGGACGGTCATCTCCCCGCAAAGCCCCACCCGGTGGCCGCCGGGGGCGGTGAGATAGCCCTGGGCGGCGGAGGAAGAGGACCAGGGAGAAAACCTGCTGGCGGCGTTGACCACATAGCGCAGGTCCTCCTGCCGGACCGTCTCCGTCAAAAACCGGGAATCCCGCCGCAGAATCAGCTCCGGCGGACGCCCCAGCCGCAGACGCAGCTCCTGAAGCTCCTCCCGACCCAGATCGTCCACCTTCTGCCGCAGACGGGGCGGCAGTAAATTTAAGTAGGCTTGCCAAGCGCACCGCATTTGCATCACTCCCGGAAAAAACGTATGCGGGCATGTCCCCAGGTATGAATCCGGCCATCGGCTTCCGGCGCCGCGGCCATAAAAATACCGCCCTCCATTCCGAAGGGCGGAATATTTATTGATGGATGCGAGAACTTAACTGCCTGCTTTTAATTTCAGTGCGTTCCGCGCCGAAATAAAAAGGCGCGTCCCAGAAGGGTCACCCCAAGTCGTTTAGATCCTTAGGATTCTTCTTTTGGGAGCGGGTTTTGTACCACATTGGGATCCGGCGGAGGAGGTAGACGGCCAGATAGAGGGCAGTGGGGATGTTGGCCTGGGCCCACTCCTGAAAAAGGACACGCAGCGGCGTAAAGTACACGATCTGGCAGGAGAGGAAAAAGGTGATTCCCGGCAGGATCAGGCCCTTCCACCACTCCTCCTTCCCCGACCAAATGAATTGGGGAATGATCAGCGCCAGCGGCACCAATTCAATGAAGCGTAAAATCTTTAGCATTTCGCGGCCCTCCTTACAGGTCCTGGATGTTCATTTTATCCACGGTGTTTTTCTTCCGGATCAGCCAGCGGCAGGCAAAGTAGAGTACCACCAGGGGAATCGTCGGGACATTGTACAGCAGCAGATTTTGAAGCAATTGTCCAAAAAAGCCGGCGCTGCCCGGTATGAGCGCGGAGGGCCAGCCGTTGAGGAAGGACAGCGCCACGCTCAGCGCCGGAAGGATCCAGCCCAGGTGGTGGTTTTTCCGGGTGGACAGCAGGAACTGCACCAGCATGGTCAGACCGTAGACGCCCAAAATCAGGGGCTGCCTTACAGCGTTTTCGGCCAGGAGCGCCGCGTACATGGGATCGACATTGGCAGTAGTGAAAAACAGCATCAAAAGCCCTCCTTCTTGGAATTTTTGTAGGCGACGATCAAGAGCTTCGCCGTGTCGAAGTCCAGCCGCTCCTCCAGGGCCAGCCGCTTGACCAAGCTGACAAAGTGGTCCCGGTTATTCTCCTCCCCCATTTGGATCTTCTGGATCAGCCGGTCTAAGCGCAGCCGCACCGTGGGATAACTGACGCCATATTGGGACGCCATCTCCTTCAGCGACCCGGAGGACAGCAGGAACCGCTTAATAAAAGACAGGTCCTCCTCCTCCAGCTCGGACATCCAATCGGGGATTACCGATATGGCCATATGATCGCCTCCTTTAACTAAATTAAGTATATCATTTAATTTTATTAAAGTCAATACCAAATTTTCAATAAATAAAATTTAATCGCGGCAGGATCTCTCCTGCCGCGATCTTTTATTCTTCCTCGGAAAAGTCCTCCGCGGGCGGCAGGGTGTCCGCCCTTCCGCCTCGCATGGCGGCCCACTGCTCCTTGGTGACCAGAATGGCCCGGGGCTTGCTGCCCTGGAAGGGGCCCACGATGCCCTTCTCCTCCATCTCGTCCACGATCCGGGCGGCCCGGGCGTAGCCCAGCTTCAGCCGCCGCTGGAGCATGGAGACCGAGGCCTGGCCCGTCTCCAAGATCACATCCACCGCCGCCGGCAGCATCTCGTCCCCGGAGAGCTCCTCCTCTGTGGGCTCGGGCTCCTGGGCGGCGTTCTTGCCGCCGGTCTGGGCGGCCTTCTTCTCGATCTCGTCCATCACGTCCTGGTTGTAGTCTGTGACGTAGTTGGCCTTGACGAACTCCGCCACCGCCTCCACCTCCTGGTCGCTGACGAAGCAGCCCTGGACCCGGCGGGGTTTGCCGTTGCCGATGGGCGCGAAGAGCATATCGCCCTTGCCCACCAGCTTCTCCGCCCCCTGGGTGTCCAGGATGATCCGGGACTCCATGGCGGAAGCCACGGCGAAGGCGATTCTTGATGGAATGTTGGCCTTCATCAGACCGGTGATCACATCGGCGGAGGGCCGCTGGGTGGCGATGATCAGATGGATCCCCGCCGCCCGGCCCATCTGGGCGATGCGGCAGATGGACTCCTCCACCTCCTTGGCGGCCACCAGCATCAGATCCGCCAGCTCGTCAATGATCACCACCACCTTGGGCAGCTTCTCCCCCTCCGTCTCCTGGCTCTCGATGATACTGTTGTAGGAGTCCAGATCCCGGACCCCGGCGTCAGACATGGCCCGGTAGCGGCGCATCATCTCCGTCACCGCCCACTGCAGCGACCCGGCGGCCTTCTTGGGATCGGTGACCACGGGGATCAGCAGATGGGGAATCCCGTTGTAGATCCCCAGCTCCACCATTTTCGGGTCCACCATGATCAGCCGCACGTCCTCGGGGCTGGCCTTATAGAGCAGGGAGATGATGATGGAATTCATGCACACGGACTTGCCGGAGCCGGTGGTACCGGCGATGAGCATATGGGGAAGCTTGGCGATATTGCCCACGATGCAGCTGCCGCCGATGTCCTTGCCCACGGCGAAGGTGGCCTTGGACTTGGCCCGGGCAAATTCCTGGGAGGCGATGACCTCCCGGAGGGTCACGGTGGTCACCGTCTGATTGGGCACCTCGATGCCGACCACGGAGATTTTCCCCGGCACGGCGGCGATCCGCACGCCGGAGGCCCCCAGATTCAGGGCAATGTCGTCGGCGGCGGAAGTCAGCTTGTTCAGGCGGACGCCCTTTTCCAGCTCCACCTCATAGCGGGTGACGCTGGGGCCTCGGGTGACGTTGATGATGTGGGCCTCGATCTTGAAGCTGGCCAGGGTCTCGTTCAGGCGGCGGGAATTTTCCCGCATCTCCGCAGTGCCGTCCGCTGCCCCCTCGACAGGGGCTTTCAGCAGCTCGATGGACGGAAACTTGTACTCCGGCTTCTGCTCCTCCGCCTGCTGGGCGATCTCCTGGGAGACCTGCGCGGCGGCGGCCTTGGTATCCTTCACAGTCACCTTGACCTGCTTGGGCGCGGCAGGGGCGGGCGTTTCGGGAACTGCTGGCTTCTCCAGCACTGGGGCGGGCGGAATGGGCGCGTCGATATCAAAGGGCGGCATTTCCGCCGGATAATCCAGCGCGGGCTCCTCCTCCGTCTCCAGCGGCTCCAAAACCGGCTCCGGGACGGGCTTCTCCTCCGTCACCGCCGGGGAAAGCAGCTCGTTTTCATCCTCCTGAGAAGCAGTCACCCGAACGGCGGCTGCCGCCACCGGGGACTCCACATCGGAGTCGATCTGGCGAAGCATTTCGCTGGCCTTGGCGTCCAGCGGGCGGCGCTCCGCCGGTTTGGCCTTGGGCTGCTCCTTCTTAGGAGCTGGAGGCGCAGGCGGGGCCGGCTGCTGGGCCTGTTGAACCTGCTGGGCCTGCCGCTCCCGGCGCTGCTGGACATATTCGATCCGCCTGGCGGCGATATGGTTGACCACCACCTCCGCCGGGTCCAGAAGGTCCTCGTCGTCTTCCTCGTCCTCCCACTCCGCCCGGGGACGGTTTCGGATGGCCCGGATGATGCTGGGAATGGTGATCTGCATGGCGCCCAGCAGGGTCAGCACCGCCAGCAGGATCAGGATCATGTAGGCAAGCACCGTCCCGCAGAGCCATTGCAGTCCCAGGGCCAGCCCGCCGCAGAGGACGCCGCCGGTATTGCCCACGGCTCCGCCCTGATACAGCGCGCCGATCACGCCAATGCCGGTACCCAGGCTCTTGGGGTCCGGATTCAGGGCCAGCTGTCCCACGGCTCCGCAGAAAAAGGCAAAGGCAATGACGCAGGCCGTCCGCAGCCGTACCGGCCGCTTCCCGCTGAAGGCCAGGATGATGAACAGATACAGCGCGGCGGGAATTGCCACCAGAAATCCGACTCTGCCCACCAGACCCTGGAGTACATTGGAGATCAGGGTCGTCAGCGCTCCCTGGGGCTGCAAAACCAGCACCAGCAGCAGAATAAACACCGCCGCACTGACGGCAGCGCCGATAAACCGGGGGAAAAACAGGGATTCAGACTTTTTCCCCTTTTTCCCGGACTTGGAGCCGGATTTTTTGCCCTTGGCGGCGGAAGCCGCCTTGGACGCTTGATTTTTCCGTTTTTGTTCTGCCATGGTTCCTCCTTAGGTGGTCAGGTACAAAATGAATGTAAACAGGGCAGCGCCCCAGGAATAGTAGGCGAAGCTGGAAAAGCCCAGGTTGACCGACATAAACCGCAGGAGCAGGATTGCTCCATAGGCCCCGGCCCAGGCCGCCGCCATCGCCAGAACACAGCGCAGTAAAAAGAGGGGTTCGATCCCCAGTCCGCCGCCCGCGGCGGCGGTGACAATGCCATATCCGTCCAGCAGCATCCAGGCCAGCAGCGCGGGAAGAGTCATCAGCAACGCCCAGTTCAGGGATTTTTGCCGATCGGCTCCCCGGATCTGGGCCACCGAGGCCGCGGCGCCCAGGGCAGAAAATCCGGGCAGTCCGCCCAGACCCGCCGCCAGGCCCATGAGCAATGCGTCCAGCCGGGTCATCCAGTGGGCGCTTTTGTTCCCGGTGGGAAGCCGGGAGGGCAGATACAGTAGGATCCCATTGAGGATCAGAATGACGGAGAGAACTGGGAAGCTCTCAAACCAGCCGGGCGCCAGCCCGAACAGCAATATCAGCGCCAGCATGGGCAGGCAGGCGGAGCGGAGCAGGCGCAGCTCCAGCACGCTTTGGCGGTCGGGCTCACGCTTCCGGCGGCGCTTGGGCAGGGCCGCCAACCGCCGCTGGCGGTTCAGATAGCGGATCTGGCCCCGCAGATTCTGATACAAAGCCAGCAGCGCACCGGCATGGAGAAACAGGAGCATCACGCTTCCGGCGCTGTCCTGCCCCAGCATCCGCAGCAGGAGGGCCCGGTGGGCGGGGGCGGAAACAGGCAACAGCTCCGTCAGCCCGGAAACCAGTCCCAGCAGCAGGCTCTGCCAATAGCCCAGCGTCACGCCCATCCCTCCTTTTTCAGTCGTTATTTTATCATAACACAAATCGGAGAAAAAAGCAAGTAAAGAAGCAGTCTAACCCCCCGAAGTGATGTAGCGTTACAATAGATGTGAGACCGAATGGCTAGAAAAAGGCGATTGAGTTTGTTAGAATAAAGTCTCCACAAC
>CANQQU010000025.1 GCA_947626085.1 uncultured Oscillospiraceae bacterium | reverse complement strand
CCCGAGATCATGATCCCCCTGGTGGGCGAGGTCAAGGAGCTGAAGTTCGTCAAGGACGTGGTGGTCAAGACCGCCGACGCCGAGATCCAGGCCGCCGGTGTGGAGCTGCACTATGAAGTGGGCACCATGATCGAGATCCCCCGGGCCGCCCTCACCGCCGACGACATCGCCACCGAGGCCGAGTTCTTCTGCTTCGGCACCAACGACCTGACCCAGATGACCTTCGGCTTCAGCCGGGACGATGCCGGCAAGTTCCTGGGCGCCTACTACGCCAACAAGATCTATGAGTCCGATCCCTTCGCCCGGCTGGACACCACCGGCGTGGGCCGGCTGATGGACATGGCCGTGAAGCTGGGCAAGAAGACCCGCCCGCAGCTGCACTGCGGCATCTGCGGCGAACACGGCGGCGATCCCTCCTCCATCGAGTTCTGCAACTCCATCGGCCTGGACTATGTTTCCTGCTCTCCCTTCCGGGTGCCCATCGCCCGTCTGGCCGCCGCCCAGGCTGCCATCAAGAGCGGAAAGAAATGATCCTCCCCAACGGCTGAGGACGCGAGGGCGTATCCGCGCGCTTCGTCTGCCAGCCACGGGACATTCCGCTTTCAGGGTATCCCAATCTAGTTCTCCAAAGTTCATCCCCCTCCGGCCCCATGGTCGGAGGGGGATGTTTGTATGTATAATCCCTCTTTTTTCCGCCCAAACTGATTTGGGGTGATATGATGGATTCTTTTCGCGGGTGGTATTTGAAATGCCAGAGCGATTTTCAGACGTTGGCGGTGATTCCCGCGTCGCTGCGATCTGGGAAGGCCTTTTCGTCGTCCGTTCAGCTGATTACCGAAAGCGGCGTATGGCAATTTGATTTTCCCTATGCGGCATATCAGGAGGCGAAAAAAGGCTTCGACGTGCGTGTGGGCGGGAATACTTTTGACGCGCAAGGCTTCCGGTTATTTCTGAAAAACAGCACCAGCATCGCCGTGGGAGAAGTGCGTTTCGGACCTCTTACCCCGATCCGCTACGATATTATGGGCCCGTTTCAGTACGTTCCGTTCCTGGAGTGCCGCCACAGCGTTGTCAGCATGAAACATTCCGTCACGGGAGAGATAGACATAAACGGCGAGCTATTCCGCTTTGACAACGCTTCCGGATATATCGAGGGCGACCGGGGGCGCTCCTTTCCGAAGGAATATCTCTGGACACAGTGCCATTTTGAAGGCGGATCCCTGATGCTGAGCGTGGCGGACATTCCCATGCTTGGACTGCGCTTTACGGGCATTATCGGCGTGATTTTGTGGAACGGTCAGGAGTACCGGCTCGCCACCTACCTGGGCGCGAGAGCGGTCAAAATCGGCGATCAAGAGGTCACGATCCAGCAGGGCGACAAGCGTTTTACCGCGCGGCTGATCGAGAAGAAGTTCCATCCGCTGAACGCGCCGGTGAACGGTAAAATGGCAAGGGCGATCCACGAAAGCACCGCCTGCAAGGGTGCCTATCGGTTTGAGATCGGCGGGAAGACGGTGTTTGACTTCATCACCGACCGGGCCGCGTTTGAGTATGAATATCCCCTCTGACCATTGCCGGAGGGGGTTTATTTTTGTGCTTTTGGGGCTCCCGGCGGCATATTATGGAATCGCGGGAGAAGAAACTAAGGATTGACGAACGGGAGCCTACGCCTTATAATAAAGATAGCAAATTCCTTCAAGGAGGACAGTCCATGCAAAAATCCAAGGCTATTCGCTGGGGGCTGCTGATTTTGGCGCTGATCGCCATCGCGGCCCTTGTCATTGTGTCCTTCCGCACGCCGGCCGAGGCGGGGGAGGGGTACCGGCCCTTCGGCTTCCAGACCGCCTGGGCGCTACTGCCGCCGGTGGCGGCCATTGCCCTGGCGCTGATCACAAAGGAGGTCTATTTTTCCCTGTTCCTCGGCATCCTGATCGGCGGCCTGCTCTATTCCCACGGGAATCTGGAGCTGGCTCTGAATACCATTATGTACAGTGAGAGCGGCGGCTTTGTCACCAACATCGCCACCGTGCAGAATGCCAGCATCCTGGTCTTCGTGGTGCTGCTGGGGACCATGGTGGCCCTGATGAACAAGGCCGGGGGCTCCGCGGCCTTCGGGCGCTGGGCCTCCAAGCACATCAAGTCCCGGGTGGGCGCCCAGCTGGCCACCATTTTGCTGGGGGTGCTGATCTTCGTGGACGACGGCTTCAACTGCATGACGGTGGGCTCCGTCATCCGGCCGGTGACGGACCGGCACGGGGTCTCCCGGGCCAAGCTGGCCTACCTGATCGACGCCACCGCCGCCCCCATCTGCATCATCGCCCCCATTTCCAGCTGGGCGGCGGCGGTCACCTATTCCGTGCCGGAGGGCTCCGGGATCAACGGCTTTGAAATGTTCCTGCGGACGATCCCCTACAACCTCTACTCCCTGGGCACCATCCTGATGATGCTTTTAATTGTCACCCTCCGCCTGGACTATGGGCCCATGAAGACCCATGAGCAAAATGCCCTCTCCGGGGACCTGTTCACCACGCCGGACCGGCCCTACGCCGACGCGGACAACGAGACCCCCTCCGAAAAGGGGTCCGTGATCGATCTGGTCCTGCCGGTGGTAGTGCTGATCGTTTCCTGCATCATCGGTATTGTCTACACCGGCGGATTCTTTGACGGCGTGGGCTTTATCGACGCCTTTGCCGACTCCAACTCCGCCATGGGCCTGGTTTTTGGCAGCCTGGTTGCCATTGTGTTCACCTTTTTCCTGTACCTGTGGCGGGGGGTGCTGTCCCTCTCTGAATTTATGGAGTGCTTCGCCGCCGGCTTCCGCTCCATGTGCGCCCCCATGATCATTCTCATCATGGCCTGGAACCTGTCCGGCATGACCGGCCTTCTGGGGGCGGACGTCTACATCCACGATCTGGTGGATGCCTCCGCCGGGGGCTTCCAGATCTTCCTGCCCGCCATTATTTTTGTGGTGGCGGTGTTTCTGGCCTTCTCCACCGGCACCAGCTGGGGGACCTTCTCCATTTTGATCCCCATCGTGTGCAACGTCTTTGCCGATTCAGAGGAGATGCTGGTCATCGCCATTGCCGCCTGCCTGTCCGGGGCGGTGTGCGGGGACCACTGTTCGCCCATTTCCGACACCACCATCATGGCCTCCGCCGGGGCCCACTGCAACCACGTCAACCACGTCTCCACCCAGCTGCCCTACGCCATGACCTGCGCCGCCGTGTGCGCCGTGGGATATCTGATCGCAGGGCTGATCGGCTTTTTCACCGCCAGTCCCGTGGCCATGGCCGCCACGCCTGTCACCCTGTTGCTCCTGGCCGGGGTGATTCTGGCCGCCCACAAGCGGGAAAAAAGCAAATAGACTTTACTCCGCCCTCCTGGAGCAAGAATGAGGGCGCAATCTGCCGAAAAATAGGGGAGGGAAGGGACTGCCTCCGGCTATTATGAACAAAATATGACAGAAAATCCCATTCTCTCTTGCATTTTGTGGCTGCGCGTTGTATACTTCTATTGGGGTCCGGTGTGCCCGGACCCCAAAAAATTTTGTACTGGGAGCGTGAAAATCTTGGACAAATTCTTCAAAATTTCGGAACGGGGCTCCAACGTGCGCACCGAGATTATCGCGGGTCTGACGACCTTCTTCGCGATGGCGTACATTGTGGTCACCAACCCGAACCAGATCGTCAGCTTCTACCAGGGAGCGGACCCGGCGCTGCAGCAGATTTGGAATTCTGTGTACGTCGCTTCGATCCTGGTGGCGGTTATCGGTACGCTGCTGATGTCGCTCTACGCCAAAATGCCCTTCGCGCAGGCCTGCGGCATGGGCCTCAACTCCTTCTTCTTCGTGTGCTTCATCCTGCCCCGGCTGGCCTTTGGGGAGGACGGCAGCGTGACGGCAGAGGGCGCGGTCGCCGGCTACCAGTCCGGTCTGGTCATTATTTTGGTGTCCGGCATCATCTTTATGGCCCTGTCCCTTTCCGGATTGCGGTCCAAGATCGCCAAGGCCCTGCCCGATTGCCTGAAGAAAGCCATTCCCGCCGGTATCGGCCTGTTCATCGCTTTTATCGGCTTCAAGAACGCCGGTATTTTGCAGGATAACCCCTACACCTTCCTGCAGTTCGTGGATATCCACGGCGCCATTGCCAGCGGCCAGTTTGTGGCCGTGGCCCTGCCCGCCCTGCTGGCCCTGCTGGGCCTGCTGATCATTGCCGTTCTGGAGCATTATAAAGTCAAGGGCTCCGTGCTGATCAGCATCGTGGCCACCACCGTGCTGTACTACATCACCTCCGGCACTGTGCCCTCCTTTGACATGGGCCAGATCGGCCAGAGCTTCAAGGACTTCGGCACTATCGGCATCACCGGCGTGTTCCATCCCGAGGCTTGGGTGGAGGCCTTCACCGGTCCCGCCATCGGCGGCATTTTCTCCGCCATTATGCTGATCGTCACCTTCTGCCTGGTGGATATGTTCGACACCATCGGCACCCTCTACGGCGCGGCCTCCCAGGCCAATATGCTGGATGAGAACGGCGACCCCATCAATGTCAACCAGTGCATGACCAGCGACTCCATCGCCACCGTGGTGGGCGCTGTCTGCGGCACCTCCACCTGCACCACCTTCGTGGAATCCGCCTCCGGCGTGGCCGCTGGCGGCCGCACCGGCCTGACCTCCCTGGTGGTGGCCATCTGCTTCGGCGTCTGCCTGTTCCTGAGCCCTCTGGCCTCTCTGGTGCCCTCCTGCGCCGCCGCCCCCGCCCTGATCTATGTGGGCGTGCTGATGCTCCGGGGCTTCGCCAGCGTGGATATGCACGATATGCGCAGCGCGGTTCCCGCATTCCTGGCCCTGGTCATGATGCCCCTGACCTACTCCATCTCCAACGGCATCGGCATTGGCGCCATCGCCTATGTGGTGATCACCCTCTGCGCCGGCAAGTACACCAAGAAGGACATCCCCGTGACGGTGATCGCGGCGCTGTTCATTCTGAAGTTTATCACCGTGACCATGTAAGATTTAGAGGCTTGAAAAGTTTTTTCCTCCCCGGCTTTCGCCGGGGAGGAAAAGTTTTTTTTACCATTCCACGGCGGAATACGGGGAGGAGCATTTTTCATGCCCGCTCCTTGCGGAGCTTTTCTTGCCGCGGGCGGGGAGGATTATCCCCGCTCCAGGCAGCTTTTTGCTGCCCAGTGCGGGGAGTGTTTATGCCTGCCGCGGGCGGGGAGGACCTCTGTTTTCCGTCCCGACTCCGGTTGGAGCGGTTTTTTCACGTTAAACCCCCGGGGGAGGGAATTCGCTCCTTTTTCCCTTCCTTTCCAAAAGCGGTGGAGGAAAGACATTGCAATTTGTGCCCTTTCCGGCATTCAGTGGGGAAGGGAGATATTTGCGCCCACCCGGTACCCGGAAATACTTGCCTTTTTCACACGCCTCCGGCCCGGCCGGAGGCGGCTTTTGATTGCCCCTATTTTCCCCCCCCTCCAGGGTGCTTTTCCCGCCCCAAGCGGGCCGAAGGCGGGGCAGGGGAGCGCTCAATATAGCCAGGTTCCCTTTTGGGCAGGCCGGGCGGCTGCTGGGCCGCGCCGCCTGCTCCAACGGCCCGCGGGATCCCCCGGCTGGGAACCCTGCACGGGCAAAAAGCTCCGCCCATTCCCAAACGGGAATGGGCGGAAGGGGATGAGTTAGTTTATCCTACACGTTAATCATTGCCGTAACCGTAAACCTCGTACATGTAACGGCCGCAATACTTGCAGCAAGGACCATTCTTGGCCCGGTCTTCTTCTGTTTTAAAGATGAAGCAATGGTCAATAGGACCAACATCGACAGTCTTTTCATCGCCGCATTTGGTGCAGCGCTCTACTTTCTGACCGCCATGCTCGCAGGTTGGCTCTTCGATGTAGTGGTCGAAAACGTAGTTGTGCCACAGCGGGCCTTGGGTCTCAAAGGTTTGGTATTGACCGCACTTGCTGCACTTTTTGGTCTCGTAGCCGGCTTTCGTACAGGTGGCAGGATAGGACTGTGTCACCGTATCAAAGCTGTGCCCCGTCGCGAAAATGGTCTGATAGTCGCAGGTAGCACCGCAGATCGTGCACTTGTAGCCCTGGACGCCGTTGGTGGTGCAGGTGGCCGGCTCAATTACGACCAACTGGTTGCCCCAGACATGCTGGCCCTTGGGCAGAATCTTTTCGTCGATCTTCTTGTGGCAGCGGGTGCATTCCTTGTAGGTGGAACCATTTGCCGCGCAGGTGGGCTCCTTCCGGTGCTCCTCATACTGGTGGCCCAGGGCAGGGGTGTTGACGACGTTGGTCTTCTTGCCGCACACGGTGCAGTAGTCGTAGCGGGTGCCGGCGTGGTCGCAGGTGGCGGTGGTGGACACATGGGTATAGGTATGTTTGCCGGTGGGCGCGCCATAAAGGGCGGACTTCGTGGTCTTCCCGCACTGGCAGGTGATGATCTGGGTGCCGTACTCGCCACAGGTAGGCTGCTTGGTGACCTTCCACTCGCCAACGTAGACGTGGTTACCGCCGCTGCACTGCTGCCCTTGGTCAGCATCGCCGGTTTTGTGCGGCTCGGAGGCGGGGGCGGGCACGTTGGTCTTGGGAGGCTGGGTAGTCGCGGGGGGCTCGGTGCCCTTGGTGGGTTCCGTGGTCTTGGGCGGCTGGGTGGCCTCAGTAGCCTTGGCAGGCTCGGTGGACTTGGGCGCTTCCGTGGCCTTGGGTGCCTCCGTAGCCTTGGGAGCTTCCGTAGCAGCGGGGGCTTCCGTCTTGGCGGGCTCGGTGGCCTTGGTGCCCTCGGTGGCCGCGGGGACCTGGGTCACAGGGGCCTGCGCGGTCTGGTTGGTCTTGGGGGCCTCGGTGGGCTGGGTTCCCTGGGCCGCAGGAGCCTTCGTCTCGGGAGTCTGGGCGGCCGGCGCCTGAGTCGCGGGGGCTTGCGTAGCGGGTGCTTGGGTTTCAGGGGCTTGGGTCTCGGGCGCCTGGGTTTCAGGAGCCTTCGCGTCGGGGGTCTGGGTCTCAGGGGCTTGCGCGACGGGGGATTGGGTCTCTTCCTCCTCAGGCACGTTGCCAGTCAGGATGCCCATCCACCATGCACCGGAACCCTGGGGCGTATTTCCGCTGATGTTGCCGCTGGCGGACTTGGGAAGGACCCCGTCTCCGTTAGCGGTTTTCCCAGCGGTATTTCCGGTGATGCTGGGCAGGGCGACAGCGATCGCGGCGACTGTCAGAACGGCTGCCAGGGAGAAACAAAGGACACGACAGAACTTCTTCATGTCAATGTACCTCCTTGATTAGATTACAGTTTTCACTGTGCCCACATTATAATCGATGCTTTTGAAAAATGCAAGAGGAAAGTGAAAAGACAGGGGCTTTTTTGCATTTTTGTACAATCTGCCTGTCCGGCGACATAAAAACCGTTCTTTGGAATATGGGAATTGGTCAATTTTTTCTTCAAATCGGAACCTGCCGAGAAAAATGTTGGAAACAATAGAAATAACTGGAATTCAGGTGGAAATGCCGTCAAAATACGGACACATTTGTCGGCTGGTTCCGCACCTCTGTCCCGGGAAGACGGCTATTTCGGCAATGGATTTTCTTTTCATTCGATCAAATTTTGTGCAACCTGAGCCCCCTTCGCCGGCGCCCGTTTCTTGACAAACAAAGGGGGCTGGTGTACAATATACTAACACTGTTAGTTTACAGAGGAGGGAACCATGGCTCGACAAGGTTTGACCCGCGGGGACATCATTGCCGCCGCCATCAAGATGATCGAATCGGAGGGACTGCACAACTTCTCCCTGCGGGAGCTGGCAAGCAGGCTCCACATCAAAGCGGCCTCTTTATATAACCACATCCAAAATATGGATGCGCTTTACACCGAGGTCGGGTACTACGCCATTTCGGAGCTAAAGAGGGCCCAGCTCGGCGCCATTGCCGGAAAGCGGCGGGGGGAGGCGGTGGAGGCCCTGGCGGACGCCTACCACCGGTTTGGCAAGGAACGGCCGGAGATCTACAAGGTCATTCTGTCTCTGCCCATGGTGAAAAACGACGCGCTTCAGGCCGCCGCCGGCGATATTGTGGAACCGATTATGACGGCTATCGGCGACTATAATCTGGATGAGGAGCAGAAAATGCACCTTCAAAGGGTACTGCGCAGCATCATGCATGGCTTTATCTCCCAGGAGGAAGCGGGTTGCTTCCGGCACTTCCCGGCAGACGTTGCGGACAGCTACCGGATGGCGGTTCGAGGCTTTATTTTGTTGCTGGAAAATTCAGAAAAAGAGGCGCGGGTATGAAAACAGACAAGACGGAGCTTTTTGAAAAAACACCGGTGACCCGGGCGGTGATTGCGCTGGTGGTCCCTACGGTGATCAGCCAGATCATCACCGTCATCTACAATATGGCGGACACCTTTTTCATCGGGCAGCTCAACGACGCGAACCAGGTGGCCGCCGCATCTCTTTGCCTGCCGCTGTTCTTGCTGACGACGGGCATGGCAAATCTCTTTGGCATTGGGGGCGCCAGTCTCATCTCCCGGAGTTTGGGCCTGGGGGACGGGGAAAAGGCCCGGAAAACCTCGGCGTTTTGCGTTTGGACAGCCGCCGCCGTGGCGCTTGTGTACGGGCTTGCGATTTTCGCGCTGCGTGGGGTGGTTTTGCCCGCTGTCGGTACCGACGAATTTACATATGATTTCTGCGCCAGCTATCTCTTCTGGACGCTGACGGTAGGCGCGGTGCCGACGGTGCTGAACGCCGCCCTGGCGCACCTGGTGCGGGCGGAGGGCTATTCCGGCCAGGCCAGCTTCGGCGTGGCGCTGGGCGGGGTGCTGAATATTCTGTTGGACCCGGTATTTATTTTCGGATTTCATTTGGAAATTGCAGGCGCGGCCATCGCCACTATGCTCTCCAACTTGATCGCCACGGTGTATTTTGTGATCCTGATCCTGGTAAAACGCGGAAAATTCCATCTTACCTTGAACCCAAGATATTATTCCGTCTCGGGCGGCATCCCCAAAGAGGTGCTGATGGTGGGCCTGCCCAGCGCGATCATGAACCTGATGGGGATTTTCTCCAACATTACCCTGAATAAGCTCCTGGTCCACTATTCCAACGCCGCGGTGGCGGGGATCGGCATTGCCAAGAAGATCGATATGCTGGCCTTCGCCATTGCCAACGGCCTTTCCCAGGGCGTGATCCCGCTGATCGGCTATAACTACTCCGCGAAAAATATCAAGCGCATGCGCTCCGCCATCAAGGTGACGCTGATTTTGAGCCTGGCCGTCACAACGGTGGGGGCGGTCCTGCTGTTCACCTGCGCGAACCCCTTGGTGCGGGCCTTCATCGACGACGCCGAAACCGTGCGCTACGGCAGCATGTTCCAGCGGATCATCTGCATCACGGGACCGTTCACGGCCATCACCACGGTCATTATCTCCATTTTCCAGTCCGTGGGGCAGAAGGGAAAACCGCTGGTGCTGTCCATGCTGCGGAAAGGCGGGCTGGACGTGCCCTTCATGTTCCTTTTGGATGCCCTGGCAGGCGCTGACGCCATCGCCTGGGCGACGCCCATCGCCGACTGCGGCGCCATGCTGGCGGGCATCCTCCTGTTCGTGCCCCTTTGGAGAAAAATGGGGAAGGAATAATAGAAATTACCGGCAATCATTGGCGCCGTGCCTGAAATCATTTAAGAAAAACGACGTCAACCCCATCCCGTAGGAGTTTGCCCGACAGAGACAAATCCACAGATGAGCGAAATCCCCGCCGAGGCTTTCTCGACGGGGATTTCTTTCGAGCTATTCATCTACCCACTCGATGTCTTTTTCAACCTCCCAGAAGGTCTTTCCGTTAAAGATTCTTGCGTTTTCAAACTCTGCAACAGGATTCCGGTAAGCTATGTGGAACACCTTCATACCATGAAGTTAATATATTTGTACTAAGTTTCTGCATCTTCTTAATTTCTCTTGAAGCCTTGTAAATATCAGTATCAAGATATGTCTGTGCTAATCCTGCAATATTTGTTTGTTGATTCAGCGCCAGCGGGTTTTCGCTACTACCTTCAAGGAGCTTAACATATTCGCAAAATATTTCAGGGCAATTCTTCTCCAATAAAGCAGGAATGGAAGGGTATACCATTTTGTGAATTATATCGAATGCCCAATACCCGGTTATTGATAGGTCAAATGGACTCACGAATATGTGATTATAGTAATCAATGTCAATTATGCTCCCATGAATCTTGCCCGCTCCCCCAATTCTTTTTACCATATCTGCAATTCGTATTTGAAATGAAGTAAACTTGTCAAGCGGCGTTTTTATGGTAGAAATCATAATGTCCATATTATCATAATAATACTGAACATCTTGAATTTTCAACTTTTTCATAGCACCGCCATTAAGTATGGTAAGACTACCACTTTTTGATTTATGAATAAAACAGTAATACCCATTCTTTTTTAGCATATACAGTACATTTGCTTCTCGCTGAAATGTCATGTATATATTTTTTCCTCGGTAGAAGTCATTATATTGCTCACTTGTAATCTCATATATGCCATCCTCATAATCGGAAAAACAATCATAATCGCTATCAATTAAGAAATTTTTCAAATGAGGATGCTCATTATGGTATCCTATTTGATTGTCTGAATAAACTCGGTACTCACCATCATCATAAAAGGAGTTTTTGTGTGTATGTCCACTTATATAAACAAAATTTTTGTCTGGCTTCGGTTCTTTGCACCAATCTATTTTAGGTGTATGCGTTAAAATAATTGTGTTCTTATTCACCAGGATAGGACGCAAACGATTATACAAATCTTCAAAAATTTTAGATTCTTTTATTTCAGTAGCCCTATCCACAGTCTTTCGATAAATGCCGATATTAGCATTAAACTTTGTGTTATATCCCGAAAATCCCAATCCACCGAGAATTACATATCTTGCACTTCGCAAGCGGTCAGAAATTTGCGTTTCATTCATTTGGCACAAATCGCGATATTTAATCAGGTGGGTTCCTGTGTTCGGATCAGCAAGCAAACCGCAATCTTCTTTATAAAGAAGATCGTTATGAAGTAAATACATATCAAATTCTTTTAAAATAGTTCGATACTTTGAAACAATCTGTTCTATTTGAAGGCCCGGAAAACTCCATAACTCATGATTTCCAAGCGTAAACACAACCTGCGTGTTCCGATGTAATGTTTTGGAAAGCATTCTTACAAATAACTTAAAGATTCTAATATCTGATGCCACATCGCCACCAATCAATAATAAGCTTCCTGCTTCATTTGCAATAGTATTAACTATTCTTTGAATCACCTCTTTTTTTGAACGACAACCTGCATTTTGTATTCTTTGTATAAGGTGAATATCTGAAACATAATGAACTCTTTGGCATGTATTATCAAACGACATGTCAAAAGTTGATAAATCTTTTCTTGCAGCGCCTTCTGTTAAGTTTTTCGATGTTTGAAGAACTAAAGCTGTTTCGCTGTCAATAGTATTTTTGTTTTCCATTTTGACCTCCAATTGCTGAGATATTGATCAATCTGATGTAAACTCCATAATATTGTCAACCGAGCAGCCAAGTGTGCCGCAAATCTAGGCATATTTCAATCTGCATTGATGTTTTTTGCAAAGAAAGGTCGACCTTAAGCATACCTACCAATAACGGAGGACAGGCAATTTGTACACCAAAAACCATTTGCAAAGCGAGTAGTTTTCGGTGTACAACAAATCGCGGCAAGCCACAAGGACTTGCCACGACGATGGCGGAGGCGGTGGGATTCGAACCCACGAGCCCGTGAGGGCTACCTGATTTCGAGTCAGGCCCGTTATGACCGCTTCGATACACCTCCGTATAGAGCGGGCGAGGGAAAGCCCTCGACGTGTTGGATATTATAGCAGTTTCCCGGGAAAAAATCAAGGCTTTTCCAAAAGAATCCGGCGCGGGGCAATTTCCGCGCCGGAGAATCTGGATGGTTGACTTTTTTCGGGCAAACCGCTCAATCATTTTATGTAAATCCGATGGAAAAAGCAATCGAAATTTGCGGGGAAATCCGCCGCGGTCATCGGGAGAACCGGTCCCATGGCGGCTCCTCGGGGGGCGGCAGGCGGAAGGTCATGGGCGCGCCCGTTTCGGGATGGCGGAACGCCAGGGCGTGGGACCACAGCGCGATGGGCACCGGTTCGCCCCGGCCATATCGCTGGTCGCCCACCAGGGGCAGCCCCCGGCTGGCAAACTGCACCCGGATCTGATGGGTACGCCCGGTTTCCAGACGGATGGCGACCTTGGTAAGCCCCGCCGCTGTGTCGATCCGGCGGTAGGTCAGCACCGCCTCCTTCACATCCTTTCCCAGCTCCCGGACCACCTGGGTGGTGTGGGTGTACCGGTCCCGATAGAGCAGGTCCCGCATTTCCCCGGCGGGCGGGAGGCTTCCGTTCACCACCGCCAGATATTCCTTCTCAAAAGTCCGGTCCTCCACCTGGGCGGACAGGGCCCGGGCGATTTCCCGGGAGCGGGCCAATACCATCAGGCCGCCCACCACCCGGTCCAAGCGGTGGACGGTGCGCACCTGGGCCTTGGGATCTCCCAGGGCGGCCCGAAGCAGCTCCGGCAGTCCTCCAGGCTCGTCGGTGGACAGCACGCCCCGGGGCTTGACGCAGACCAACAGCTGGGTATCCTGATAGAGAATGTCCATAGCGGCCTCCTGAATCATGAGCCTCTTTCCCCGGCCTTTTGCGGGGAAAGAGGCGATCTCCCCAAAATGGCAGGTTTCCACAGCCCGGAGGCCGGGGAAGCTTTTACATCTCCGGAGCCTTGGAAAGCCGGCGGAAGGTGGCGGTGTACTGCCGCAGCTTTTTCGCCAGGGCGGGAGAAGCCTGACCCGGCAGCATCCGCCATACCCAGTTGCCTCCCAGGGTGCCGGGAATATTGGTACGGGCGGCGGCGGGAAGCTCCAGAAGATCCTGCATCTGGCTGACAAACAGCTCCGAGCCGGCGCCCATGCCCGCCCGGATCATGCCCCAGCACCAGCCTTCCTCGGGAGTGATATGCATATACGCCTGGGCAAAGGCCCGTTCCTTGGGGGTCAGGCTGTCCACCCAGCCTAAGACGGTTGGATTGTCGTGGGTGCCGATATAGCAGACGCTTTTTTCCCCGCAGTGGTGGGGCATATAGTCGGAATCCCCATCCACGTCGAAGCCAAATTGGAGGATCTTCATGCCGGGGAAGCCGGAGCCGTCCAACAGGGCCCGGACCTGGGGCGTGATATAGCCCAGATCCTCGGCAATGAAGTTCAAATCAGGGAACCGGGCCGAGAAAACGGACACCAGATCCATCCCCGGGCCGGGCCGCCAGCGGCCCAGCTTGGCGGTTGTGTGGCCGTAGGGCACGGCCCAGTAGCTTTCAAAGCCCCGGAAATGGTCGATGCGGATCACGTCGTAGAGCTTTTTCGCGCCCTCCACCCGCCGGACCCACCAGCCGTAGCCGTCGTTTGCCAGGGCCTCCCAGTTGTATAACGGGTTTCCCCAGAGCTGCCCGTCGGCGGTGAAGGCGTCCGGGGGAACGCCGGCTACCTCCGTAGGCATCCGGTTTTCATCCAGCTGGAAAAACTGGGGACTTTCCCATACATCGGCAGAGTCCATGGCGACATAGATGGGCAGGTCGCCGATAAAGGAGATGCCCTGCTCATGGGCGTAGGTCCGGAGGGCGTCCCACTGCCGGAAGAACAGATACTGCAAAAAGACGTAAAAATCCACCTGGGATTTTAGTCCTTCGGCGTAGGCCGCCAGCGCCTCGGGCCGGCCCAGCCGGATGTTCTCGTCGGGCCACTGGGTCCAGCTGACGCTGCCGAAGTGGTCCTTGACCGCCATGAACAGGGCGTATTTTTCCAGCCACTCCCGATTTTCCCACCGGAAGGCGTCCAGCTCCTCCCACAGGGCGCCTTCGCACCGGTCAAAAGCCCTGCGCAGAAGACGGAATCGTGTCCGGTAGAGCAGTCCGTAGTCCACTTGCGCCGGGTCTTCTCCCCAGGATTCCGCTTCCACCTCTTCCCGGGTCAGGAGTCCATCCCGTATCAGCAGGTCCAGGTCGATAAAATAAGGGTTTCCGGCGAAGGTGGAGAAGCTGGAATAAGGGCTGTCGCCATAGCTGGTGGGGCCCAGCGGGAGGATCTGCCAGTATTTCTGCCCGGCCTGGGAAAGAAAGTCCACAAATTCATAGGCGCTTTTGCCCAGGGTGCCGATCCCGTAGGGGGAGGGCAGGGCGCTGATGGGCAGAAGCACGCCGCTGCTGCGCTGCATAAGCCTCGATCCTTTCCTGACGGATTTTGCTCCGTAAAATGTTACAAGTCATTTTAACAAGCCGGCGGGGGAATGTCAATCGGCCCCTGAAAACCCGGCGTTTTTTTGGAGAAAACTGATAAGAGATGGGTCCGGTATTTGGCGAATCTGCCGGAAAAGCGCCGCCGGCGCCGGTCAGATTAAAAAATCTGGGGCCGGGCTTGGAAAAATGAAAAAGAACACCTTGCATTTTTCCCCATTTACCGGTATAATAAATCGATCATTTCTATGAAAAACGAGGTCGTGCCGTGCATCTGAAATCTTTAGAGGTTCAGGGCTTCAAATCCTTCCCGGACAAGACCCTCCTGCGCTTCGGCGGGGACATCACCGCCATCGTCGGCCCCAATGGGTCGGGAAAATCCAATATTTCCGACGCCATCCTTTGGGTCCTGGGGGAACAGAGCAGCAAGACCCTCCGGGGCGGCCGGATGGAGGATGTGATCTTCGGCGGCACCCAGAAGCGCGCCGCCCTGGGCTTTGCCGAGGCGACCTTGACGCTGGACAATTCCGACCGGGCGCTGCTGTACGACGCCGACGAGGTGATGATCACCCGGCGGTATTACCGCTCCGGTGAGAGCGAATATTATGTAAACCGACAGTCCGCCCGGCTCCGGGATATCAACGAGCTGTTTATGGACACCGGCCTGGGCCGGGAGGGCTACTCCAATATCGGCCAGGGCCGGATCGATGAAATACTATCCCTGAAAAGCGCCGACCGGCGGGAGATCTTCGAGGAGGCGGCGGGAATCTCCAAGTATCGCCACCGCAAGGAGGAGACTGAGCGGCGGCTGGCCGCCACGGAGGACAATCTCCTCCGGATCGGGGACAAGGTCTCCGAGCTGGAGCTCCAGCTGGAGCCCCTGCGGGAGCAGTCGGAGAAGGCCAAGAGCTATCTGGCCTTGAAGGACAGTCTCCGCTCCGTGGAGGTGGCGGTGTGGATGGACAGCCTGGACCGGCTCTCCGCCGCCGCCAAAAAGGCGGAGGAGGACTATGCCTCCGCGTCCTTTGTTTTGAAGCAGGCCCATGAGGATCTAGACCGGCTCTATGCCCAGGCGGAAGAGATGGGTTCCCTGCTCCGGCAGAAGGACGAGCAGCTGGAGTCCGCCCGGGCCCAAGTGGCGGCCCTGGAATCCGGGGGCCAGCAGCTTACCGGGCAGATGACGGTGCTCCAGGGCAGCTTGGAGAACAACCGGGACAACATCCGCCGGATCCAGGAGGAGCTGCGCAGTCAGCAGGACCGCAGCGGCGGCGTCGAGGGGCAGCTTGCCCAGGCCCATGCCCGGGTGGATGACATTGCCGGACTGCTGGAAGAAAAGAAAAACGCGCTGGGGGCCCTGGACCGGGACCTGGCAGCCATGACCGCCAACGCTCAGGGGCTGACCCGCCGGTTTTTGGAGCTGCGGGAGCAGGAGACCGGCCTGACCGCCCAGTTGGCGGGCCGGGAGGCGGACCTGCGGGCGCTGTTTGCGGGGATGGAGGAAAGCCGCCGCCGGCGGGACACCCTGGTTTCTGACCTTTCCAGCGGCGCGCTGCGGGAGCAGAACGCCCAGGGGGATCTGGACGACTGCCGCCGGGCGCTGTCCGGCGCCCGGGAGGAGGCGGCGGCCGCCGCCAACGCGGTGGCGGGCTATGAGCTGCGGCTTTCCAAGCGCCAGGCCCGCTGGGAGGAGCTGGACCGGGCCGCCCGGGCCCAGTCCGGGGCGCTGGAGGGGATTCAGGCCAAGCTGCGGGTCTTCCAGGCCATGGAGCGGGACTATGAGAACTATCAAAAATCCGTCAAGCTGGTGATGCGGGAGGCCCAGCGGGGCGCTTTGAAGCACATCCACGGGCCGGTATCCCGGCTGATCCGGACGGAGGACGCCTATACCACCGCCATCGAGATCGCCCTGGGCGGGGCGCTGCAGCAGATCGTGGTGGATACCGAGGCGGACGCCAAGGCCGCCATCGGCTACTTAAAGCGCACCGGCGGCGGGCGGGCCACGTTTTTGCCCATCTCCGCCGTGAAGGGGCGGACCTTGGAGGAGCAGGGCCTTTCCGCCTGCCCGGGATTTGTGGGCGTCGCGTCCTCCCTGGTGCGCTGCCAGGAGGAATACCGGCAGGTCATTAAGAATTTACTGGGCCGCACCGTGGTGGCGGAGGATCTGGACCGGGCCATCGCCATGGCCAAACGCTATTCCAGCCGCTTCCGGATCGTCACCCTGGACGGCCAGCTGATGAACCCCGGCGGGTCCATGACCGGCGGCTCGGTCAGCAAGGAATCGGGGCTTTTGTCCCGGGCCAACGAGGTGGAAAAGCTCCAGGCCCAGGCGGAGAAGGCCCAGGCTGCGCTGTCCGCCGGGCAGCAGGCGCTCCAGGAGGCCCTGCGGCTCCGGGAGGAGGCGGCGTTCCAGCTCACCGGGGAAAAGGACCGGCAGCGGGAGGCGGAGGATCAGGTTCTTCGGCTCCAGGGCCAGGAAAAGCAGTATGAGATCCTGTTGCAGGCCATCCGGGACGCCCAGGCCGCCGCTCAGCGGGAAAAGGACGCCTTAGATGCCCGGGAGCGGACCGACCGGGAGCAGTATGCCGCCCAGACCGGCAAGATCCAGGTTTTGCAGGAGCAGCTGGCCCAGACCCGCCAGACGCTGACGGAGCTGGAGGGCAGCCAGAGCCAGACCGCCCAGGCGGTGGAGGCGATCCATGAAAAAATGACCGGTCTCCGGGCGGAGGAAGCCGCCCTGGAGGCGGAGCGGACCACCGCCCAGGGGCATATCCGGGATCTGGAGGATCTGCGGAGGGCCATGGCTGGGGACCGGGACCAAAAGCTGGCCCTGATCGCTTCCCTGGAGGCCGAGTGCGGCAGCCTGGAGGACCGGATCGCGGAAAAGTCCGGCGACCGAGACCAGACGGAGCGGCGGACGGAAGCGGCGCGGCAGGCGCTTGCCGGGCTCTTGGCGGACCGGGCCCAGACCGAGGCGGAAAAGACCCGCTCCGAGCGGGAGGCCCAGGACAAGAATAAAGACATTCTCACCATGGAACGGGCCTGCGCCCTTCTGGAGCAGAAGAAGCTGGCCTCCGACATGGAGGAGCGGCAGATCGTGGACAGGCTGTGGGACAGCTACGGCCTCACCCCCGGCACCGCCGGGGCGGTGCGGGGAACGATCGAGTCCGCCGCCGCGGGGAACCGGCAGATCGCCGATCTCAAGCGGAAGATCGCCGCCCTTGGCACCCCCAATTTGGGGGCGGTGGAGGAATACGCCCGGGTGAAGGAGCGCTACGACTACCTTGCCACCCAGCAGGACGATGTCCAGACTTCCAAGCGGGAGCTGGAGAGCATCCTCAAGGACATCACCCAGGAGATGACCGGCATTTTCCTTCGGGAATTTCAGAAAATCAACGAGTATTTTGGGAAAACCTTTGCCGAAATGTTCGGCGGGGGCAGGGGGCAGCTTCTTTTGGAGGACCCCGGCGAGCCGCTCACCTGCGGCATTGAGATCCGGGTCCAGCCCCCCGGCAAGCAGGTCAAGACCATCACCCTGCTCTCCGGCGGGGAGAAGGCGTTCGTGGCTATCGCCCTGTATTTCGCTATATTAAAGGTGCGGCCCACCCCGTTTTGTATGCTTGACGAGATCGACGCGGCGCTGGACGACCGGAACGTGGAGCGGTTCGCTTCGTATCTCCACAATCTGAGCCAGAACACCCAGTTCATCGTGATCACCCACCGCCGGGGCACCATGGAGGCCTCCGACGTACTCTACGGCGTGACCATGCAGGAGCAGGGAGTTTCCAAGCTGCTGCGGCTGGATCTGAATCAAATGGAGCAGTATTTGGGTATTCTATAAGGAGTAAAGTATGGGATTTTTTGAAAAGATCAAGCAGGGCCTGGCCAAGACCCGGGACGCCATGGCCGCCACCCTGGGCAGCGTGTTCTCGGGGTTCAGCCAGCTGGACGACGACTTTTTCGACGAGCTGGAGGAGAGCCTGATCCTGGCGGACATCGGCGTGGAAACCTCCGCCCGGGCAGTGGAGCGGCTCCGCGGGCAGATTCGGGAGCGGCATCTCAAGACCCCCCAGGAGGCCAAGGACGCCCTGAAGGAGATTCTGACCGAAATGGTGGACGTGGGGAGCCCGGAGCTGAATCTGCATACCAAACCCGCGGTGGTGCTGGTGATCGGCGTCAACGGGGTGGGCAAGACCACCACCATCGGGAAACTGGCCGCCCAGATGGTGTCCCAGGGGAAAAAGGTGCTGCTGGTGGCGGGGGATACCTTCCGGGCCGCCGCCGCCGACCAGCTGGAGATCTGGGCCGGCCGGGCCGGCGCGGAGATCGTGCGGCAGCGGGAGGGCGCGGACCCGGCCGCCGTGGTGTTTGATGGCCTCCAGGCCGCCAAGGCCCGGGGAACGGACGTGGTGCTCATCGATACCGCCGGGCGGCTCCACAACAAGCAGAATCTGATGAACGAGCTGAACAAGATCAGCCGGGTGGTGAGCCGGGAGCTGCCTGACGCGGACCGGGAGGTGCTGCTGGTGCTGGACGGCACCACTGGCCAGAACGGCCTGGCCCAGGCCAAGCAGTTCAAGGAGATCGCCGGGGTTACCGCCATCGCCTTGACGAAGCTGGACGGCACCGCCAAGGGCGGCATGGTCATCGCCGTGGCGGACAATTTGCAGATCCCCGTGAAATTCGTGGGCGTGGGGGAGCAGGCGGAGGACCTGATGCCTTTTAACCCCCGGGAATTTGTGGACGCCCTGCTGTGAGGTGAAAGCTGTGAAGGTGGTTTTGGCAAGCAAAAATCCCCACAAGCTGGTGGAGATCGAGAAAATTTTGGCCCCCCTGGGCATCGAGCTGACGCTGGAATCCCAGCTGGGGGTGGATATCGAAGTGGAGGAGACGGGGACCACCTTTGAGGAAAACTCCCTGTTAAAAGCGAAAACCGTCATGGAGGCCACGGGCCTGCCCGCCCTGGCGGACGATTCCGGCATTGCCGTGGACGCTTTAAACGGCGCGCCCGGGGTGTATTCGGCGCGGTACGGCTTTGACGACACCCTGGACGACTGGGGGCGGCTGCTGCTCCTGCTGAAAAATACGGAGCAGGTGCCGGATGAAAAGCGGCAGGCTCAGTTCGTCTGCGTCATCACCCTGGCCTACCCCGACGGAAGGACCATCCAGGTCCGGGGGGAGGCCCACGGGCTGCTGACCCGGCAGGCGATCGGGGAGGGGGGCTTCGGCTACGACCCCATTTTCTACTATCCCCCCCTGGGCAAGACCTTTGCCCAGCTGCGGCCCGAGGAAAAGAACCAAGTTTCCCATCGGGCCCGGGCCTTGCAGGCTTTGTATCAACGGCTGAAGGAGGATGGCGATGCTGACAAGTAAAGAGCGGGCGGCGCTCCGCGCCCAGGCCAACACCCTGGAGACCACCCTGACGGTGGGCAAGGGCGGGGTGACGGAGCAGGTGATTGCCGAAGCGGAGGGCCAGCTCACCGCCCGGGAGCTGGTGAAGGGCCGGGTCCTGGAAGGGTCCCTGCTCACCGCCCGGGAGGCCAGCGACCAGATCTGCCAGGCCACCGGCGCCGACGGCGTGGCCGCCCTGGGCAGCCGGTTCGTGATCTACCGGTTCAGCGAGAAGTGCCAGGCCCAGCGCAACCTGGTGGGCCGGGCCAAGCGGAAGGAGACGCCGGTCTCCAAGTCCGACCCGGTGCGCAAGGGCGTCCGGGCCCGGCGGCAGGCCGCCAAGCGGCAGCGGGAGGAGCGGAACGCCTTTTTCCGGGAAAAGGCGGTGCAGGCCGCCATGGAAAAGCGAAAAGGACCGAAATCAGAGGAATAAAATCGGGAGGCGAGGACATTGGCGCGGATCGGAATTTACGGCGGGGCCTTCAATCCCCCCCATTTGGGGCATCTCCGGGCCGCCGAGGCGGCGAGGGCGGCCCTGTCTCTGGACCGGGTAATTCTAGTGCCCACGGGGGAGTCGCCCCACAAGCCCCTGCCGCCAGGTTCGCCGGCGGCGGAGGACCGGCTGTCTCTGCTGCGTCTGGCGGCGGCGGGCAGGCCCGGCTTGGAGGTTTCCGACATGGAGCTGCGCCGAGAGGGCCCCAGCTATTCCTATGAGACGGTGGAGGCCCTCCGGGAGGCGCATCCGGGCGATGAGCTATATTTTCTCATGGGAACGGATATGCTCCTGTCCTTTCGGACCTGGCGGGCGCCGGAGCGGATTTTAAAGGAAGCCGCCCTAGCGGTGGTCCGCCGGGGCCAGAAGGGGGAGGATGAGGCCATTTCCCGGGAAAAGGCAGTGCTGGAAGCCCTGGGCGGCCGCGTTGAGGTGATCGACGCCCCCGTGACCGCTGTTTCCTCCACCGATCTGCGGCGAATGCTGGTGTTCCGCTGCGCCGGGGAATTTCTTCCCCAGGGCTTGGAGGCGGAGATCGAAAGGCGGGGGCTTTACGGCACGGGCCGGTCCTACCGGGGCCTTCCCATGGAGGAGCTGGAGCCGGTGGCCCTGGGGCTGCTGAATCCCAACCGGGTCCGGCATGTGTTAGGCTGCCGGGACACGGCGGCGGGGCTGGCCCGGCGCTGGGGCGCCAATGAAACCGACGCCGCCCGGGCGGGCCTGCTCCACGATGTGACCAAGGCCCTGGACGGCCCCTTGCAGCTGACCCTCTGCCGGGCCTACGGAGTGGACCTGGACGATTTTTCGACACAGAATCCCAAGACCCTCCACGCCCTGACGGGCAGCCTGGTGGCGGAGCGGATCTTCGGGGAAAATCCGGCGGTGGCGTCCGCCATCCGCAGTCACACCACCGGCAAACCGAACATGAACACACTGGAAAAGATCCTCTATGTGGCGGATTACATGGAGCCCAACCGGGACTTCCCCGGGGTGGAGCGACTCCGGGAGCTGGCCTGGTCCGATCTGGACGGCGCCTTGAGGCTGGGCCTGGAAATGACGCTGGAGGTGCTGCGGGAGCAGGGACGGGAGATCTCTCCCGAGTCCCAGGAGGCGCTGCGATTCCTGCAGACCCAAGGGGTATCATAATTTTTAGAAAGAAGGAAGAGAAATGCTGACGACAAAGGAAGCCGCCGCCATCGCCGTGAACGCCCTGGACAGCAAAAAGGGCGTGGGGATCCGGCTGTTGAAGATCGACCGGGTATCCAGCCTGGCGGATTATTTCATCATCTGCACCGGCACCTCCAATACCCATGTCCGCACCTTGTGCGACTACGCGGAGGTGGCGCTGACCCAGGCGGGGGAGCCTCTGCTGGGCCGGGAGGGCCACCGGGGGAACAGCTGGGTGCTGCTGGACTTCGGCGCGGTGGTGATCCACGTCTTTACCGAGGAGGCCCGGCAGTACTACGATCTGGAGCGGCTGTGGGCCGACGCGGAGCAGGTGGATTTAAAAACGGTGTTACAGGATGGAACAGGAGGCGGACAGGATGAATTATGAATTTGAGGCCATCGAGGCCAAGTGGCAGAAAATTTGGGAGGAGAAAAAGCTCTACGCCTGCCAAAACGGCGGCGATAAAGAGAAATTCTACGCGCTGGTGGAATTTCCCTACCCCTCCGGCGAGGGACTCCATGTGGGCCATCCCCGGCCCTACACGGCCATGGACATCATCGCCCGGAAAAAGCGGATGGAGGGGAAAAACGTGCTGTTCCCCATGGGCTATGACGCCTTCGGCCTGCCCACGGAGAACTACGCCATCAAGCACCACATCCATCCCCGGGCGGTGACGGAGCGGAATATCGCCAATTTCCGGCGGCAGCTCAAGTCCCTGGGCTACAGCTTCGACTGGGACCGGGAGATCAACACCACCGACCCCAAGTATTTCAAGTGGACCCAGTGGATTTTCCTGCAAATGTTTAAAAACGGCCTGGCCTACAAGACCAAGATGCCGGTGAACTGGTGTACCAGCTGCAAGTGCGTCCTGGCCAACGAGGAGGTCACCGAGGGCGTCTGCGAGCGCTGCGGTTCCCCGGTGATTCGGAAGGAAAAGAGCCAGTGGATGCTGCGGATCACCAAGTACGCCGACCGGCTGGTGGACGATCTGGAGAATTTGGACTACATCGAGCGGGTGAAGCTCCAGCAGACCAACTGGATCGGCCGGAGCCACGGGGCGGAGGTCACCTTCCGTTCCACCCTGGGCGACGAGATCTTGGTCTACACCACCCGGCCCGACACCCTTTTCGGCGCCACCTATATGGTGCTGTCCCCGGAGCATGAGCTGATCGGCAAGTGGATGGAGAAGCTGGAAAATCCGGAGGAGGTCCGGGCCTACCAGGCCACCGCCGCCGCCAAGTCCGACCTGGAGCGCACCGAGCTGAATAAGGAAAAGACCGGCGTGAAGCTGCAGGGCGTGATGGGCGTCAACCCCGTCAACGGGAAGGAGATCCCCATCTTCATCTCCGACTATGTCCTCTCCACCTACGGCACCGGGGCCATTATGGCGGTGCCCGCCCACGACGACCGGGACTGGGCCTTTGCCAAGGCCTTCGACCTGCCTATTATCGAAGTGGTGGCCGGAGGCAATGTGGAGGAGGCGGCCTTCACATTGAAGGACGACACCGGGATCATGGTCAATTCCGGCTTCCTAAACGGCATGACCGTGCGCCAGGCCATCCCCGCCATCACCAAGTGGCTGGAGGAGCAGGGCATCGGCCGGGCCAAGACCAACTACAAGCTCCGGGACTGGGTCTTCGCCCGGCAGCGGTACTGGGGCGAGCCCATTCCCATCGTCCACTGCCCGGTGTGCGGCCAGGTGGCCCTGCCGGAGGAGCAGCTGCCCCTGCTGCTGCCGGATGTGGAGAGCTATGAGCCCACCGACGACGGGGAGAGTCCCCTGTCCGCCATCACCGACTGGGTCAACACCACCTGCCCCAAGTGCGGCGGCCCGGCCAAGCGGGAGACGGACACCATGCCCCAGTGGGCCGGTTCCTCCTGGTACTATCTGCGCTACATGGACCCCCACAACGACGAGGCTTTGGCGTCGAAAGAGGCCCTGGAATATTGGAGCCCGGTGGACTGGTATAATGGAGGGATGGAGCACACCACGCTGCACCTGCTCTACTCCCGGTTCTGGCACAAGTTCCTCTACGATATCGGCGTGGTGCCCACGCCCGAGCCCTACGCCAAGCGCACCAGCCACGGCATGATCCTGGGGGCCAACCCCCACTATGTGGGCAATTTCGACACCCAGGAGGAGAAGGACGAAATGCTCCGCAAGTACGGCTCCGACGCCCTCCGGCCCGCCGTGAAGATGTCCAAGAGCCTGGGCAACGTGGTCAACCCCGACGACGTGATCCGGGAGTACGGCGCGGACACCATGCGGCTGTACGTCATGTTCATCGGCGACTTTGAGAAGGCCGCCACCTGGTCGCCCAACGCGGTGAAGGGCTGCAAGCGGTTCCTGGACCGGGTGTGGGCCATGGCCGAGGGTGTGACCGGGGACGCCGCGGAATACAGCGCCGAAAACATGAGCCGGATGCACAAGACGGTGAAAAAGGTGACGGAGGACATCGACGCCCTGAAGCCCAACACCGCCATCGCCGCCCTGATGACCCTGCTCAACGAGATCGGGGACAGCTGTAACCGGGCGGAGCTGAAGACCTTCCTCCAGCTTCTGAGCCCCTTTGCCCCCCATATCTGCGACGAGCTGTGGGAGCGGAAGGGCTTTGAGGGCATCTGCTCCGTGTCCCCGTGGCCGGCCTACAGCGAGGACAAGTGCCGGGATCAGACCGTCACCCTGGCGGTGCAGGTCAACGGCAAGCTCCGGGGCACCATCCAGGCGGAAGCGGACTGCGCCGATGAGGACGCGGTGGCGGCCGCCCTGGCGGATGAGAAGGTGGCCCGGTTCCTGGCCAAGCAGGGGGGAAGCCTGCGCAAGAGCATTGTGGTGAAGAACAAGCTGGTGAATCTGATCGTAAAATAAGGACCGATTTTTTCGGAAAGAGGTCAAAAACCGGAAATCCCGCTTGACATTTCGCAAAACCTAGCTTATAATGTAAAAGCCAATGTGGTCCTGAAAGCATCCTGGATGGAGCCGGATGCGTCGGAGGGAGGGAAGAACAATGTCTGAAATTCGCGTCAAGGAAAACGAATCTCTGGAAAGCGCGCTGCGCCGGTTCAAGCGGAGCTGCGCCAAGGAGGGCGTTATCGCCGAAGTGAAGAAGCGCGAACACTACGTCAGCCCCAGTCTGAAGCGGAAGCAGAAGTCTGAGGCCGCCCGGAAGAACAAGAGACGGTTCTATTGATCTCCCGCTTTTGCCGGATGTAAAAATTTCCCCGCTGAAAAAGCGGGGGAATTTTTTATATTCCGGCGCACATTTCGCGCTCTATTTCGTTAATCCATGTAGGAGGTGGAGGCGTTGACGTTGGATATCGATACCCAGTACGACCGGATCTACCGCTACTGCTACTACCGCCTCCGCAGCCGGGAGGAGGCGGAGGACGTGACCCAGGAGACCTTTTTGCGGTACTTTGCCAGCGACACCTACCAGGACACCGGGCAGACCCTGCAATATCTGTACACCATCGCCCGGAACCTGTGCATCGACGAAAAACGCCGGCAACCCAGCCAGCCCCTGCCGGAGGACCTGCCGTCCAAGGAAGAGGAGCCCATTGACGCCCTGGCTCTGCGGGGCGAGTTGGAGAAGCTCAGCCCGGAGGACCGGGAGCTGGTGCTGCTGCGGTATGTCAATGAGGTGCCGGTTGGAACATTATGTAAACTATATGGAGTGAGCCGGTTCGCCCTATACCGGCGGCTGCGGGGAATACTGAAACGACTGAAACAGGGATTGGAGGGATAGATGTGGATCAAAAACTGAAAAGGGAGCTACTTTCCGCCTTTGAAGCCCCAAAGCCGGTGAAAAAGGACGCCTTTCTCCGGACCCACCGCCGCCGGGAAATGGGCAACCTCCGGTGGCTGCTGACCCAGGTGGGCTACATCCGGTGGTACATCTGGCTGGGCTCCGTGGGGGTCTTCCTGCTGATGCTGATCCTGGGCAGGACCGCAGAGCCTCAGGATTTCTGGGCGGTCTCCAGCCTGACGCCTCTGCTGGCGCTGCTGTCGGTGTCCGAGGGGAGCCGCGCCCGGCGTCACGGCATGGACGAGCTGGAGCTGGCCTGCCGGATGCCGGTGGGGGCGGCGGTGCTGGCCCGGCTGACGGCCCTGGGGCTGTTCGACCTGGCCCTGCTTGGGGCGGCGGCGCCGGTTTTGGGAAGCTGGGCCGGGCGGCGGACCTTGGAGGCGGGGGTGTACCTGCTGACGCCCTATTTGCTCACCGCGGCCCTGGGCATGGAGCTGAGCCGCCGCTTCCGGGGCACGGTGGGCCTGATGTACAGCGCCGCCGCTGCCGGGGCGGTGTACGCCCTGGGGAACTGGCTCCCGGGGGACCGGCTCTACCGGGCGGATGCTCTGCCCCACTGGTGGGTGGCGCTGGTTCTAACCCTGGCGGCGGCGGTTTTTGAGACCTACAAGACGGCAGAGAGAAAGGAGATCTTACAATGGAGCTGATCGTGCGGGGACTGACCAAGCGCTATCAGAACCGGCCGGTGGTGAATAATCTGTCCTTCCGGCTCGATCCCGGGATCAACGGCCTGCTGGGGGCCAACGGGGCGGGGAAGACCACCTTGATGCAGATGCTCTGCGGGGTTTTGCGGCCCACCGCCGGTTCCGTCAGCCTGGACGGGGTGGACGTGGCCAGCGAGGACTACCGGGCGGCCCTGGGATATCTGCCCCAGAATTTTGGGTACTACCCGGAGTTTTCCGGAATGGACCTTTTACTGTACCTTGCTTCCCTGAAGGGCCTGTCCAAGAGCCACGCCAAGCGGCGGGCGGCGGAGCTGCTGGAAATGGTGGGCCTGGCGGATATGGCCAAAAAGCGGATCAAGACCTACTCCGGCGGCATGAAGCAGCGGCTGGGCATCGCCCAGGCCTTGCTGAACGACCCGAGGCTCCTGATCGTGGACGAGCCCACGGCGGGCCTGGACCCCAAGGAACGGGTCCGGTTCCGCAAGCTCCTGGCCCAGCTGGGGCAGGACACCATCGTGCTGCTCTCCACCCACATCGTCTCCGACGTGGAACACATCGCGGACCGGATGCTGATGATGTCCAGCGGTCGGTTCATCATGGACGAGCCCTGGGACAAGACCCGGACGGACCTAGAACACCTGTTTTTGGAGGAATTTGGAGGGATGGAGGAATGAATGGATTTGGTTCGCTGTTTTCCTATGAGCTGAAAAAGCTCTGGATGCGGCCGCTGCTGTGGGTGGTGCTGGGGAGTCTGCTGTTTTTGAATCTCCGGGGCATGTACAAAAACTATGTAGGCTACACGGGCACGACACCCTATGTCATTGTGGACGAAAACGGCCAGAGGAAGGAGCTGGAGCTGGACACCAGCGGGAGCGCCCGGCGGCAAATGGAGGGGGGCCGGGCCCTGGCCGGAACGAAGATCGACGACGCCTTCTTCCGCCGGGCCCAGGAGACCATCCCCTTGGACAAGGAGCCTTACTATATTGACCGGTATTTTTTGGAGAACGACGCCAGCTACTACGGGTTTTATAGGGAATTTCCGGCGTATCTGAAGCATAACACGGCGGCGGAATTCTATCAAATGCGCGGCGATCAGATCCAGGGCTTGCTCAGCGGCCTGGACAAGGATTCTCGGGCCTACTGGGAGGCCCGGGAGGCGGAGGTGGAAAAGCCCTTCGTCTACCAGCCCATCACCGGCCTAGAGGCGCTGGATTTTCGAGTTGGGTCACTGGGGAATTACGTTCCCGTTCTGGGCGGGGCGGCGCTGTGCGACCTCTTTGCCCAGGAGCGGCGGAACCGCATGGAGGCGCTGCTGTTCAGTACGAAACGGGGGAAGGGGCGATTGTTCTGGGCCAAGGCCCTGGCCGGCATGGCGACGGCGGCTGGCGGGGTGCTGCTGATCCTTGGAGCGCTGACGGCGGAAGAGCTGGCCCTTTATGGGACCGGGGGCTGGACCGGGGCGATCCAACTGAGTCTGGGCACTTGGACCAGCAGCCTGGCCCTCACCATGGGCCAGTTGGTGGGGATCGAAATGCTGATCGTCACGGTCTATGCCCTGTTCACCGGGCTGCTGGCGGCGGCGATCTCCGCCCTGACCGGCAGCGGTGTGGCGGCCCTGGCCACCACGACGGCGGTGATGTTCCTTTCGATACTTGTCGGGCCCGACAGCAGTTGGGCGCAGCTAATACCCGAGCGGCTGTTCAATTCGATGAATCTGTGCAGGAGTTTGTTTCTCTGGAGCTTCTTTGGGGTCAAGCTGAACCTGTACCAGACCGGGATCCTGCTGTATTCCAGCCTGGCGGCGGCGCTGTTCGGCCTGTGCGGCCTGTTTTGGCGGCTGTTCTGGGCCCGGCCCGGCCGCGCCTGGGACCAAAGCGCCTGGCGCGCCTGCGAATAAAAAGAAAAGGGCCCCAGCAGTGCCGGGGCCCAAAAACTTATAGGGGGTTACTCCTGATCGTCCTCGTCTTCGGTGGCGAATTCCAGGGTCTCGCCGCAGGCGGGGCAGACGATGGAGCCCTTGTCCAACGTGGCCTCGTCAAAATCGATGACGTTGCCGCAGGGGCACTTCACCTCGTAGATGGTCTCCTCGTCGGGGCCAAACTCAACGTAATCGTCCTCGTCGTCTTCCTCGTCCTCGTCGTCGTAATCGTCGTCGTAATCGTCGTCGTAATCGTCTTCGTCCTCGTCGTCCTCATCATCGTCCATGATGTAGTCCTCGATGGCGTCCAAGTCGTCCTCGATCTCATCCAGCTCGTCGGAGATGGCGATGGTGGTCTCCTCCACGTCGGACAGCTTCCGGGTCACATCCCCCAGCAGCTCCACCACGGCGGCGAGAATTTTCCCCTCGTTGGTGGTGGTGTCCAGGTTCATGCCCTCCATCAGGCCCTTGAGGTAGGCGGCTTTTTCGGTAATGGTCATGGCTCCTCCTTACGATTTGGCCCGGCCCAGGTATTCGCCGGTGCTGGTGTCGATGCTGATCCGGTCGCCCTCGTTGATGAACAGAGGTACCTTGATCTCCGCGCCGGTTTCCACAGTGGCGGGCTTGGTGACGTTGGTGGCGGTGTTGCCGGCGAAGCCGGGCTCGGTGTGGGTGACGGTCAGGTCCACGAACCGGGGAGACTCCAGGCCAAAGACGTTGCCCTTGTAGCTCATGACGGTGCAGACGTCGTTCTCCTTGACGAAGCGGAAGCCGTCGTCCAGCACGGACTTCTCCAGGGGCTCCAGCTCATAGGTCTCGGGGTCCATGAAGTAGTACAGCTCGCCGTCGTTGTAGGAGTACTCCATCTTTTTCCGCTCGATGTAGGCGGTGGGGTACTTGTCGTTGGGGTTGAAGGTGGTCTCAGTCACGGCGCCGGTGATGACGTTCTTCATCTTCACACGGACGAAAGCTGCGCCCTTGCCGGGCTTGACGTGCTGGAACTCGATGATCTGCATGACCTTGCCGTCCATGTCGAAGGTAACGCCGTTTCGGAAATCGCTGACAGAAATCATATGAAAATCCTCCTAAATTCTCCCCTCAGGGAATTTGTCATCGTTTTACGGATATATTCTAACCGAATCCGCCCCTATTTGCAAGGGGAAAATGGATTTTTTTACAAAATGATCAGCTCTTTCGGGCTGTGGGTGATGTCCTCGCAGCCGTCCTCGGTGAAGATCACCACGTCCTCGATCCGCACGCCGAATTTTCCCGGCAGGTAGATGCCCGGCTCGGCGGAGCAGACCATCCCCGCCTGCATTGTCGTTTCGCCCCCGGCGTTGCAGCCCGGGTTCTCGTGAATTTCAAGACCCACGCCGTGGCCGTAGCCGTGGCCGAAGTAGGGGCCGTAGCCCGCGTCCGTAATGACCTTCCGGGCGGCGGCGTCCACCTCCTTGCCCTTGACGCCGGGCCGGGTAGCGGCGATGCCGGCGGCCTGGGCCTGGGCGACGATGCCGTAGATCTTCCGCATCTCCTCGGTGGCGTGGCCCAGGGCCACGGTCCGGGTCATGTCGGAGCAGTAGCCCTGATAGAGAACGCCAAAGTCCATGGTGATAAAGTCCCCGTCTTGCAGCTTCCGCTCGCCGGGAACGCCGTGGGGCAGGCTGGTGTTGGGCCCGGACACCACGATGGGGTCGAAGGACAGCCCCTCGCCGCCGTTTTTCAGCAGGCAGTAGATCAGCTCGGCGCAGAGCTGCTTTTCCGTCATGCCGGCGTGGATCTTGGTCAGCACCTCGGTAAAGGCGGCGTCGGTGATGTCCTGGGCCTTGCGCATCCGGTCCAGCTCCCAGGGCTCCTTCACCGCCCGCAGACTGCTGATGTCGTGATTCCGGGGGGTGAGGGCGGCGTGGAGGTGCTTTTCATACCCCAGGTACTCCGACATGGTCAGATAGTTTTCTTCATAGCCCAGGGTGGTGACGCCGAAGTCCTCCAGGGCCTGGTTGATCCGCTGGAAGTAGCTGTGTTCCCGGTCCACCACCAGCACTTCAAAGTCCTGAATGTTGTTCTCGGCGGACTCGATGTACCGGCTGTCGGTAAAGTACCGGCGCCCGGCCTTGGAGACGATGGCCACGCCCTCGGCGATGTCGAATTCCGCGGCGTAGAACCGGCTGTACCGGCTGGTCAGCAGCAGACCGTCCTGCTCCTTTTCCAGCAGGGCAAGATATTTTTCCATATTTTTCATTTGTTGATCCTCCTTTTTCTGGCGGCGATGATAAACGGCATTTCCGCCGCGTGGCGCAGCTTCAGCCAGAAATTATGATTGTGAATGGCCTTCACCAAAATGGGCCTAACCCCCGCCAGATTGGCCCCCAGGGTATCGGTGTAGATCTGATCCCCCACCAGGGCACAGTGCCGGGGGTCCTCCCCAAATAGATCGAGGCACTGCCGAATACCCCGTCCCAGGGGCTTTAGCGCCCCGGTGACGCAGGGAAGGTCAAATTCCTTGCAGAATGCCCGCACCCGCTCCTTTCGGCTGTTGGAGACCACGCATAGCCGGATCCCGGCTTCCTTCATCTCCGTGAGCCACCCCACCACCTGGGGGCTGGGCCGGTCCGTGGTGTAGGGCACCAGGGTGTTGTCGAAATCCAGCATCAGCAGCCGGATATCCAGCCCCCGTAGTATCTCCGGGGTGAGGTCCGACACCTGATCGGCGATCAAACTGGGCAGAAAAGGCATATCTGTCTCCCATCTGGCATAGAGTTTAACCCTATTATAGCACGGAAGGAGGCGCTTGTCCATGGCTTTGCCGGTATATCTTGCCATGACGGCGGCAGATTTTTCTCATTGTCCCGTCCCGCCGCCCCGGATGGCGTGGATGTCCTGCCATTTTTCACCCGCGGGGCCGGGACTTTCCAATCTGCCGGAGGCGCTGCCCCCCGGGTCGGTGCTGATGCTGGACGACAGCCTGCCCCTCCAGGGCCACGATCCGGGCCTGGTAGCGGCCACGCTGGGGGACCTGGCGGAGCGGTTTT
>CANQQU010000024.1 GCA_947626085.1 uncultured Oscillospiraceae bacterium | reverse complement strand
ATGCCGACGCGCTGCTGGGCGGCGCCACCTACTCCACCGCCGACACCGTCCGCCCCGCGCTGCAGCTGGTGAAGACCCGGAAGGGGGCCCATCTGGTGTCCTCCTGCTTCATCCTGGTCCGGGGCGAGGAGAAGATCGCCATGGGCGACTGCGCCATCAACATCGACTACCAGGACACCGTGGATAAGGACGGCAACGTGGTGGTCTCCGCCGCCCAGAAGCTGGCGGAGGTGGCCATTGAGACCGCCAAGACCGCCAAGGTCTTCGGCATCGACCCCAAGGTGGCCATGCTGAGCTTCTCCACCAAGGGCTCCGGCAAGGGCGGTACCGTGGCCCTGAGCCAGGCGGCTACCAAAATCGCCAAGAAAATGGCCCCCGACCTGGCTCTGGACGGAGAGATGCAGTTCGACGCCGCCGTGTCTCCCGTGGTGGGCCAGCTGAAATTCCCCGGCTCCACCGTGGCGGGCTACGCCAACACCTTCATCTTCCCCTGCATCGAGGCCGGCAACATCGGCTACAAGATCGCCCAGCGGCTGGGCGGCTACGAGGCCTACGGCCCCATTCTTCAGGGCCTGAACGCCCCCATCAACGACCTGTCCCGGGGCTGCAACGCCGACGAGGTCTACAAGATGGCCATCATCACCGCCGCCCTGGTGTAAGCGCTCCAGAAAATCAAAATCGGCAGGCTCCCGGTCTCCCGGGGGCCTGTTTTTGTTTCGGCATCCCCTCCATCGAAACAAAGAAGGAAGCCAAAATCTTCTTATTTCGCCCGCAAACTCGATACCGGGCACGCCCAGGAGGTGTAACGATACTCACCGGTCCCTGTGCGTATTGGGTCTGGGCACTGCCCAGCCCGCCCCCCGCATTGCACAAAAATGGGTCGAAAATTGGCAATTCTTTATATAGATGTATATGACAAAAAACGCTTGTTTTTTACAGAGATGTATGGTACAATATTTGTGGAAAAATGCGCCCTTTTTCGGGGCTTTTTTTGCCTATTCCACACCTGAAAGGAGCCTGCTATGTATTCGTCCGCCTATGTTTGGGCCAAGGTCCTGAGCCATATGGAAGAGCGTCTGGGAGCCGTCACCGTTTCGGCCTGGTTCGACGACGCGGAGGTGGTGGAGCTCAACGAGGAGCATTTGATTTTGTACTCCTCCTCGGATTTTCGCCGGGAGATCATCCGCCGCCGCTGCACCGAATACATCCAGGACGCCCTCAAGGAGATCTTCAATTCCGACGCCAAGCTCATCGTCTACGGCGACGAGGAGCTGTCCGCCTTCAAGTCCAAGGGAAAAACCCTCACCGCCATGGACTTTAATCCCCAGTTTTCCTTCGACAACTTCGTAGTGGGCCCCTCCAACCGGTTTGCCCACGGCGCCGCCATGGCGGTGACCAACCATCCGGGGCAGGTCTACAACCCCCTGTTTATCTACGGTCCCGCCGGGGTGGGGAAGACCCATCTGCTCTACGCCATTGCCAACGGGGTCCGGCGGCAGAAGTCCGACGCCAACATCGTCTACATCAAAGGGGACGAATTTACCAACGAGCTGATCTCCGCCATCCGCAGCGGCAAAAACGTGGAGTTCCGCAGCAAATACCGAGAGGCGGATCTGTTTCTCATCGACGATATCCAGTTTATCGCCGGCAAAGAGTCCACCCAGGAGGAATTTTTCCACACCTTTAACAAGCTCTACGAGGAACACAAGCAGATCGTCATGACCTCCGACCGGAAGCCCAGCGACATGCTGACCCTGGAAAACCGCCTAAAGACCCGGTTCGAGTGGGGATTGCTCGCGGACATCCAGCCCCCGGACTATGAGACCCGGATGGCGATCCTGAAAAACAAGGCCAGCTCCTTGGGGCTGCAGCTGTCCGACGACGTGTGCAACTACATCGCCATCAACGTGACCAACAACGTCCGGCAGATCGAGGGCACCGTGAAAAAAATCCTGGCCTACCGGGACTTAAACGACATGCCCCTGGACCTGCCCAACATTTCCCGGGCCATTGACGATATGTTCAAGAGCGAGGGCAGCGCCCTGCCCACCCCCAGCCTGATCATCAGCCAGGTCTGCAAGTTCTACTCCATCGACGAGACGGTGCTGCGGGGCACCCTGAAAAACAAGGGCACCACCGAGGCCCGGCAGGTGGCCATCTATTTGATCCGGAAGCTGACCAATCTCAGCCTGCCGGACATCGGCAAGGAGTTCTCCCGGGACCACTCCACCATCCTCTACGCCATCCGCAAGGTGGAGGTATCCCTGCAAGGCGGCAACGCCACCCTGCAAAACAATATCCGGGATATTACGGCCAATATCAACTCCTGCCTGTAAGAAAAAGCGCTTCCACAGCTTTTCCTTTTGTGGAAAAAACAAGCTGTGGAAAAGGGAGCGCAAAAAAACGGGCCTTGGTGGCTGTTGAAAACCCGCAGATTTCCGCTTTTTGCCTGTGGAAAAAAAGACCTTGAGCGCGCTGGACTTTTCCCGGTTTTCCACATAACTTTTCCCTACTGAGACTATTACTTCCTAAACCTATGACAAATATATATATCTATTTTATTTTACAGAAAGAGGGATTCCAAGATGCAATTTACCTGTGAAAAAAGCGCCCTGTCTCTGGCCTTCAGCGTGGCCGGAAGAACCGTCGCGCAGAAAAGCGCCCTGACCGCTCTGGAGGGGATCCTCTGCCGGGCGGGAAACCAGGAGCTGCGCTTCACCGGCTTTAACATGGAGACCGCCATCACCTACGCCGTGGAGGCGGAGGTGGATCGGGAGGGCTCCTGCATTCTCCCGGCCCGGCTCTTTGGAGATATCGTCCGCCGCCTGCCGGAGGGACCGGTGACGGTAGCCGTAGACAATCAATTTAAAGTCTCCATCAAGGGCGGCTACGCCGCCTTCCAGATCTCCGCCCAGTCCTCCGAGGACTACCCGGAGCTGCCCGACGTGGGGGAGGGCCGGGGGGTCCGCATCCCCCAGGGCGCCATGAAGGAGCTGATCAACGGCACCATCTTCGCCGTGTCCGACAATCAGAGCCGCCCGGTCCACACCGGCGTGAAATTCGAGGTGGAGCCGGACGCGGTCTCCGCCATCGCCGTGGACGGCTTCCGTCTGGCCCGGCGGCGCTACGCCACCGAGAGCAGTTTGGACCGGCGGATGAGCTTCGTAGTCCCCGCCCAGGGCCTGCGGGAGGTGGAGAAAATTCTCCAGGATTCCGAGGAGGAGCTGACCTTCCAGCCCGGGCAGAAGCACATTCTCTTCCAGATCGGCAGCGCCACTTTGATCTGTCGCCTGCTGGAAGGGGAATTTCTGGACTGGCGGCGGGTAGTCCCGGCGGAGAGCCCCATCAAGCTCACCGCCAACATCGCCGACCTGACCGCCTCCATCGAACGGGTGGGGCTCATTGTGTCGGAAAAGTATAAAAGCCCGGTGCGCTGCCTGTTTTCCAACCAGGAGGTGTACTTCAAAACCAACACCGCCATCGGCGCGGCGGAGGACCAGTGCGCCATCGCCGGAGACGGCAAGGAGCTGGAGATCGGCTTCAACGGCAGCTACCTGACCGACGCCCTCCGGGCGGCCCCCGGGGAGGAGGTCATGCTGGAGCTGACCAACGGCGTCAGTCCCATGGTGCTGACCCCCGTGGAGGACAAATACGACTACTCCTATATGATCCTGCCGGTGCGGCTGCGCAATTCCTGAGTAAACCCAAAGGAGGGGCCCCATGAAAGTAATCGTCAAGAAAAAACGGCCCGGCGGGGAGATCGAGATCCCCATTTCCACTGAATATATCAAGCTGGACGCCGCCTTGAAGCTCTGCGGCGCGGCCCCCACCGGCGGCGCCGCCAAATACGAGATCCAGGAGGGCGGGGTACTGGTCAACGGGCTGGTCTGCACCATGCGGGGCAAGAAGCTCTATCCCGGGGACAGTCTGGTATTTTTGGACCAGCGCTACCGAATCTGCCGGAATGCGGCTGAATAGTCTGACTCTCCGGAATTTCCGGAACTACCGGGAATCCGCCCTGACCTTTTCCCCGGGGGTGAATCTGATCCTGGGGGACAACGCCCAGGGAAAGACCAATCTTTTAGAGGCCATCGCCTTTTTGGGCTCGGGAAAGAGCTTTCGGACCCAGAAGGGGGCGGAGCTGATCCGCTTTGACCAGGAATTTGGGGAATTGGAGGGCAGCGTCTTCTCCCAGGAGCGGGAACAAAGTTTGCGCTGGATCCTTTTCCCCGGGAGCCGGCCCAGGCAGTGCTTCCGCAACGGGGCCAAAAAGAAATCCGCCGCCGAGCTGGCGGGGGTGCTGCAAACGGTGCTGTTCTGCCCGGAGGATCTGATGGTGCTCCGGGCCGGCGCCGCGGCCAGGCGGCGCTTAGGAGACGGGGCGCTGTGTCAGCTCCGGCCCAACTATGAGGCGGCGCTAGCCGAATACGGCCGGGTTTTGGAGCGGAAAAGCCGGATTTTGAAAGACCGGTTTGAAAAACCAGCCCTTCTGGACCTGCTCCCGGAGTACGACGCCCAGCTGTGCCGGGTGGGGGCGCTGCTGATCGCCTACCGGGCCCGGTTTTACGATTCCCTGGGAAAAGCCGCCGGAGTGTATCACGGCCATTTTTCCGGCGGGGGCGAGGACTTCCGCCTGGAATATAAGACCGTCTCCACGATCTTAGACCCCTTCGCCCCGGTAAGCGTCCTGGAAGGGCAGCTTCGGGAACATCTGGAGGCCCACCGCCGGGGGGAGCTGGAATCGGCCCAGTGTCTCACCGGCCCCCACCGGGACGATTTCGAGGTGTCCCTGTCTGGGCGGAACCTGAAGCAGTTTGGTTCCCAGGGCCAGGTCCGCACCGCCGCCATCAGCTTGAAGCTGGCCCAGCGGGAGCTGATGGGCAAGGCCAGCGGGGAGACGCCGGTATTACTATTGGACGACGTGCTGTCCGAGCTGGACCCCGGACGGCAGGATTTTGTACTCAATCAAATTTCCGGCGGCCAGGTGTTCATCACCTGCTGCGAGCCGGGGCGGTTCTCCAAATTGGGAAAAACCGTGTTGATCAAGGGCGGCCAGGCCATAGATGGCCCGGAGCCCGGGTAGCATTGTAAGGAGGAATTTATGTCTGACCAGGAAAAAAACGCTCTGGAAGCCTACGATGGTTCCCAGATCCAGGTTTTGGAGGGGCTGGAAGCAGTCCGGAAGCGCCCGGGCATGTATATCGGCTCCACCTCCGCCTCGGGACTGCACCATCTGGTCTATGAGATCGTGGACAACGCCATCGACGAGGCCCTGGCGGGGTTCTGCAAGCACATCACCGTGACCATCAATCCGGGCAACTCCATCACCGTCACCGACGACGGCCGGGGCATCCCCGTGGATATCCAGCCCCAGACCGGCAGGCCCGCGCTGGAAGTGGTGTACACCGTGCTGCACGCCGGCGGCAAATTCGGCGGCGGGGGGTACAAGGTCTCCGGCGGTCTGCACGGCGTGGGCGCGTCGGTGGTCAACGCCCTGTCCGAGTGGCTCCAGGTCCGGGTCCACAAAAACGGCCAGATCTACCAGATGCGCTTCTCCCGGGGAGATATCACCCAGGAAATGACCGTGGTGGGGAAAACCGACCACACCGGCACGGAGGTCACCTTCCAGCCGGACCCGGAGATGTTCGACACCCTGGAATACGACTATGAAGTGCTTCGCACCCGGATGCGGGAGGAGGCATTTCTAAACGCCGGGCTCACCATCACCATCACCGACCGCCGGGAGGAGGAGCCGGTGAGCCACACCATGTGCTACGAGGGCGGCATCCGGGAATTTGCCGCCTGGTGGAACCGGAACAAGACCCCCCTCCACGACGACGTGATCTACATGAGCGGCAGCAAGGGCGACGCCTCCGCCGAGATCGCCATCCAGTACAACGACGGCTACAACGAGCTGATCCAGAGCTTCGCCAACGACGTGCACACCCCCGAGGGCGGCATGCACGAAACCGGATTCAAGGCGGCGCTGACCCGGGTACTCAACGCCTATGGGGTGAAGAACGGGATCATCAAGGGGGAGGACAAGGTCTCCGGCGAGGACTGTCGGGAGGGCATCACCGCCATCATTTCGGTGAAGCTCACCGACGCCCAGTTCGAGGGCCAGACCAAGGCCAAGCTGGGCAACGCCTATATTAGGACATTGGTTGATTCCATCGTCAACGACCAGCTCTCGACCTATTTGGAGGAGCATCCCCAGACCGCCAAAATTCTCCTGGACAAGGCCATGACCGCCAACCGGGCCCGGGAGGCCGCCCGGAAGGCCCGGGACTCCATCCGCCGGAAGACGGCCCTGGGCGGCGCCGCCATGCCCGACAAGCTCCGGGACTGCAACGAGTCGGACCCCTCCCTGACGGAAATTTACATCGTGGAGGGCGACTCCGCCGGCGGCTCCGCCACCCAGGGGCGGGACTCCCGGTTCCAGGCCATTCTGCCCCTGTGGGGCAAGATGCTCAACGTGGAGAAGGCTCGGGAGGACAAGGTCATCGGCAACGACAAGCTCCAGCCCGTCATCACCGCCCTGGGGGCGGGGATCGGGGAGGACTTTGATCTAAATAAGCTGCGCTACCACAAGGTGGTCATTATGGCGGACGCCGATGTGGACGGCAGCCACATCCGGACTCTGCTTTTGACCTTCTTCTTCCGGTTCATGCGGCCCCTGATCGAAAACGGCTACGTCTACGCCGCCATGCCGCCCCTATTCAAGCTGGTGCGGGGCAAGACCACCAGATACGCCTTCTCCGAGCCGGAGCGGGACAAAATTTCCGCCGAGCTGCGGGGGGACAACGCCAACGCCAAGGTGGACATCAGCCGGAACAAGGGCCTGGGCGAGATGGACCCCCACGAGCTGTGGGAGACCACCATGGACCCGGAGAGAAGGACCCTGAAGCGGATCACCCTGGACGACGCCAGCCGGGCCGACGAAATTTTCACCCTCCTGATGGGGGAGAAGGTGGAGCCCCGGCGGGAATATATCGAGGTCAACGCCAGAAAAGCCCAGAATCTGGACTATTAAGGAGGTTTTCCATTGGCACAGCATAAGAAGGACTACCGCCCGGAGGATATTCTCTACCCCGATCAGGAGATCATCACCTCCGAGCTGGTCCATGAAATGGAAAAAAGCTACCTGGAATACGCCATGTCCGTCATTGTGGGCCGGGCCCTGCCCGACGTGCGGGACGGCTTGAAGCCGGTCCACCGGCGCATCCTCTATGCCATGTATGAGGACAATCTGACCTCAGACAAGCCCTTCCGGAAGTCCGCCACCTGCGTGGGCGACGTGCTGGGCCGGTACCACCCCCACGGGGACGCTTCGGTGTACGACGCCCTGGTTCGCCTGGCCCAGGATTTCTCCATGCGCTACATGCTGGTGGACGGCCACGGCAACTTCGGCTCCGTGGACGGCGACCCTCCCGCGGCCTACCGGTACACCGAGGCCAGGATGTCCAAGATCGCCAACGAGATGCTCCGGGACATCGAGAAGGAGACCGTGGATTGGGACCCCAACTTCGACGAGACCCGGAAAGAGCCCAAGGTACTGCCCAGCCGGTTCCCCAACCTGCTGGTCAACGGCTCCTCGGGCATCGCCGTGGGCATGGCCACCAACATCCCGCCCCACAACCTGACGGAGACCATCAACGCCTGCCTGCACATTTTGAATGACCCGGAGATCACCCTGGCGGATCTGATGGAGGACATCACCGGCCCGGACTTCCCCACCAAGGGCATTATTTTGGGCCGGGCCGGCATCCGGGCGGCCTACGCCACCGGCAAGGGCCGCTTGACCCTCCGGGCCCGGACCCATTTTGAGGAGTTTGGTCAGAACCGGACCCGGATCATCGTCACGGAGATCCCCTACCAGGTCAACAAGCGGATGATGATCAAAAACATGGCCGACCAGGTCAACGACAAGCGCCTGGAGGGCATTTCCGACATCCGGGACGAGTCCGACCGCACCGGTATGCGGGTGGTCATCGAGCTGAAGCGGGAGGCCAATCCCCAGGTGGTTTTAAACCGCCTCTTTGCCCAGACCCAGCTGCAAACCACCTTCGCCATCAATATGCTGGCCCTGGTGAAAAATCAGACCCAGCCCAAAATTCTGACCCTGCGGGAGATGCTGGACGAGTATCTGGCCTTCCAGGAGGATGTGATCGTCCGCAGGACGAAATACGACCTGAAAAAGGCCCAGGAGCGGGCACACCTCTTAGAGGGACTGCTCATCGCCCAGGACAACATCGACGAGGTCATCCATATCATCCGCAACAGCTACGACAACGCCAAGGAAAATCTGATGGCCCGGTTCGGGCTGTCGGAAATTCAGGCCCAGGCCATTTTGGACATGCAGCTCAAGCGGCTCCAGGGCCTGGACCGGGAGAAACTGGAGGCGGAGTACAAGGAGATCGAGGAGAGAATCGCCTACTACCAGCGGGTCCTCCAGGACCCGGAGCTTGTCAAGGACATTCTCCGGGAGGAGCTTACCGCCCTGCGGGACAAGTACGGCGACGGCCGTCTGACGGAGATCCAGGACGTGGAGGGCGAGCTGGACGTGGAGGACCTGATCCAGGAGGAGAGCTGCGTCTTCACCATCTCCCACCAGGGCTACGTCAAGCGGATGCCCGTGGACGTGTACCGCACCCAGGGCCGGGGCGGCCGGGGGATCAATGGACAGAATCTCAAGGAGGAGGACTACGTCAAGACCCTGACGGTGGCCTCCACCCATGACCATATGCTCTTCTTCACCGACCGGGGCCGGGTCCATCACCGGAAGGGCTATCAGATCCCCGAGGCGGGCCGCACCGCCCGGGGCACCGCCATGGTCAACATCCTGCCCCTGGAGCAGGGGGAGACGGTGACGGCCATGGTCATCACCCGGGAGTTCCATGAAAACGAATACCTGATCATGGCCACTCGGAACGGAACGGTGAAGCGGATCCCCTTCATCGCCCTGTCCACCAACCGGAAGACGGGCATTCGGGCCATCACCTTGGAGGAGGGGGACCACCTGATCAACGTCCTGCGCACGGATGGAGACGACAATATCCTCCTTGCCACCGCCAACGGCATGGCCATCTGCTTTAACGAGAACGACGTGCGCCCCATGGGCCGGGACGCCGGCGGCGTGAAGGGCATCGCCCTGGAGGAGGGGGACTATGTGGTGGGCGCTGAGAAGGCCGTCCCCGGCCGGACCCTGCTCACCGTCACGGAAAAGGGCTACGGCAAGCGCACCGAGCTGACCGAGTACCTCCGCACCGGCCCCAACGGGGAAAAGACCCCCCAGAACCGGGGCGGCAAGGGCCTGAAAAACTACAACATCACCCCCAAGACCGGTCTGGTGGCCGGCTGCCGGGTGGTGGAGGACAGCGACGATGTGATGCTCATCGAGTCCGGCGGCGTGATCATCCGCATTCCGGCCAAGGACATCAATATCTACAAGCGGGACGTCCAGGGCGTCATCGTCATGCGCATCGAAGGAGAAAGCAAGCTGGTGGCCATCGAGCGGGTGGCCCGGGAGGAGCCGGCGGAATGAAGACCGTGACCCTCTACACCGACGGGGCCTGCTCCGGAAATCCGGGCCCCGGCGGCTGGGGCGCCATTTTGGAGTACGGTCCCCACAGCGTGGAGCTCTCCGGCGGGGAGGGCAGCACCACCAACAACCGCATGGAGCTGACGGCGGTGATCCGGGGCCTGGAACGGCTCAAGGAGCCCTGCCGGGTGGAGCTGTATTCAGACAGCAAGTACGTCTTAGACGCCCTGGAAAAGGGCTGGGCGGCCTCCTGGCAGCGCCGGGGCTGGATCAAGTCCGACAAAAAGCCCGCCCTGAACCCGGACCTGTGGGAACGGCTGCTGGAGCTGGCGCAGATCCATGAGCTAAAGTGCCACTGGGTCAAGGGCCACGCCGACAACCCCAAAAACAACCGCTGCGACGCCCTGGCGGTGGCGGAGTGGAAGAAGCAAAAGGGGGAGTAAATGTGTTTTACCCCATTGGCGGCGATATGTCTGTGCGGGAAAGCGCCGTGGTGGCCGTTTTTGACCTGGACAATGCCAGCACCTCCAAGCGCACCCGGGAATTTCTGGCCCGGGCGGAGAAGGAGGGCCAGGTGGTCCCCTGCGACGAGCTGCCGAAGAGCTTCCTGCTCACCGAGGAGTTTGGTCTGGACCGGGTGTACCTCTCCGGGCTGACCTATCAGACCCTGGAAAAACGAATGAAATAAAAAAACTCCTGGCCGCTTGAAAACAGCGGCCAGGATGCTTTTAATATTGGACCCGGGCGGCGAAGACCCGCTCCGAATGCCCGTCGGGGGCTTCCCGGTGGGCGTCCACCTGGAGCAGCCCCTCCGGGCTCAGCTCCCAGCTTAAGTCCAGCGTCTGCCCCTCCCGGGCCTCCGCCAGATAGCACACCGTGAACTCCTTCGCCGGGTGGTTTTGATGGAAGGCGCTGGGCAGCAGATCGTCCATCCAGTCCAAATACCGGGTGTTGTTCATATGCCCGTTCCGGTCCAGGTCGGTGAAGCACACCTTCCGCTGGAAGTGGCTCCCCAGGGGCCGGGGGATCAGGGACCCCGGCGGCGGCAGCTCCCCGCCCAGGGTGGCCCCCCGGACCGTGATGCCGCTCTTGCCCGGCAGGATCATGGCCCGGGTGTCCAGATCCATCAGCACCCACAGCCCAATGGCCCGGAACAGCTCCCGGCCCGCCCGGTCGTAGGCCACGGTGGACCGGGGGAAGGACACCTTGGTGGTGGGCATGGCCCAGGTCTCCACGGAAATGGTCTCCCCCGCCATGGGCAGCCGGGTGATTTGGACCTTCTGCCGGATGATGGCCCAGAACAGCCGCTTTTGGGCCAGAATTTCCCAGCCCAGGCCCTCGCTGGTGCAGTGGGCGCCGGCGATATCCTGGCAGTAGAACAGCAGGTTGGCGGGCCGGAGCCGGCCGTACCGGTCCACGGCGGAGAAGTTGACGTCGAATTGCTGACGGTATACGCTGTCCAAGAGAATCCTTCCTTTAGGTGACGGGAGTTCGACGCCCGTCACCTTTAATCCTTCGTGGCCTCCGCCACGGTGATGGTTACTTCGTACTGCCGGCCCTCCCGGTAGATGACCAGGCTGATCTCCTCCCCGATCTCGGTGGTGTACAGGGCGGAGGTATAGTCGCTGGCGTCGGTGATCCGCTGGCCGTTGAGGTATACCAGAATGTCCCCAGCCCGCAGGCCCGCCTCCTCGCCGGCGCCGCCGGGCGTTACCTGGGTGACGTAGGCCCCCTGGGGGAGACGGTAGAACATCTGATACATGGTGGATACGTCCGTCACCTCAATACCCAGGGTGGGCCGTCCGGAGACGTAGCCCTGGGACATGAGCTGGTCCACCACCTCTTTGACGGTGGCGCTGGGGATGGCGAAGCCCAGACCCTCCACCCCGGCGGCGCTCATATAGTCGCCGATTTTCAGGGTGTTGATGCCGATGACCTGGCCGTGGCAGTTGATCAGGGGACCGCCGGAGTTGCCCTCGTTCAGGGCGGCGTTGGTCTGGATCAGGGCCATGGTGCGGCCGCCGGTGGTCACGTCCCGGTTGATGGCGGAGACGATGCCGTTGGTCAGGGTGCCCCGGAAGGCCGCCCCCAGGGGGTCGCCGATGGCGGCCACCGTGTCCCCCACCCGCAAGGTGGCGGAGTCCCCAAATTCCGCCGGGGTCAGGTCCTGGGCGTCCACATACAGCACCGCCAGATCCGAGGCCGGGTCCGTGCCCACAATGGCGGCGGGCAGCTCCCGCCCGTCGGTAAAGAGGACACTCACCGCCCGGGCGTCGGAGACCACATGGCAGTTGGTCACGAGATATCCATCCTGGGTCAGCACCACGCCGGTGCCGCTGACGGTTCCCCCGTCCACCTGGCAGGTGATGGAGACCACCGAGGGAATGACCTGTTCATAGATCTCCTGCAATGACAGTCCTCCCTCCTGGGTCACGTTGGGCGTGCCCTGGGGGGCCTGACTCAGGGGCAGCTGATGATCCCCGCCAGAGGGCTGCTCCGGGGCGGTGCTGACGATGGGCGCCGTTTGAGTAGGAACGGTGCCGTCGGTGCCGGTGAAGGACACCGCCTCCTGGGCTTGGAGGGCCTGAAACATCCGAATATTCAGCAGTCCCAGGGCGCTGGCGATCCCCGCCAGGAGGATCACCACGATCAATAGCACGGTGATCAGGCCGCCGTGGTTCTTGGGCGGCCGGGTGGAGCCGGTCTGGTAGGTGCCGGCGTCGTCCCAGGGCTCCCAGGGTTCCTTTTGGGAGCGGTCGGCAGGCTCCTGATGAAAATCTTCCCGCATAGCAATTCCCCTCGATCCGGGCGCGTCAGTTTACCAGCGGCAGAGTGAAGGTAAATTCCGTCCGCCCGTCCTTGCTGGATACGGAGATATCCTCCCCGTGGCTGCATACAATGGTCTTGACGATGTAGAGCCCAAGGCCCCAGCCCTCTCGGTTCTGGGAGCGGCTCTTGTCGATTTTGTGGAATCGGTCGAACACCAGGGGCAGCTCCTCCGGGGGGATGGTCTCCCCCTCGTTGGCGATGGTGACGTAGATCTTGTTCCCACCCTCCCGGATGGTCAGCCCCAGGCGGCCCTCCTCGGGGCAGAATTTCACCCCGTTGTCCAATAGATTGTAGATCACCTGGGTGATATAGTCCTGGTTGGCGTGGGTGAACACCGGATGCTCCGGCATTTCCACCTCCACGTTCAGGCGCTTGGCGTTGATCTTCTGCTCGAAGGTGATCAGCACCTGCCCGGCGCACTCCTCCAGGTCGAAGCGGGTCTTCTTTTCCTCGGGGATGCCCCCCTGGTCCTGGAGCCGGGAGATGTCCAGCATGCTCCGCACCAGCCGGTTGAGCCGCTTGGTCTCGTCGGAGACGATGCGCATATAGTGTTCCTGCCGCTGAGGCGGGATGGTGCCGTCCAGCATGCCGTCGATATAGCCGCTGATGGTGGTCATGGGGGTCTTCAGCTCGTGGGACACGTTGGCCACAAATTCCTGCCGCTGGTACTCGCTCTTTTCCAGGAAGGAGGCCATGTTGTTGAAGGCCAGGGCCAGCTCCTCGATCTCCTGGGAGTAGTTGCCGTCCAGATGGACCCGGGCGGTCAGGTCCCCGTGGCCGAAGGCGTTGGCGGTGCGGGCCAGCTCCTGCAAGGGCTTACTCTGCCTTCTGGCGAAGAAATAGGTCACCGCCACGCAGATCACCACCATCAGCACCGAAATGCCCAGGTAAATGTCCAGCAGGCTCTGCATGAGAGGAGAGGTGGCGGACTGGGGCTGGGAGACCATGACGAGACCGGTGACAGAGCCAAAAACGTCCGTCACCGGCACGCAGACCACATAGCGCACGTCCTCGTACAGCCCCGCCACCACGCCGGTGTCCCTTGCCTCGCCCTGGGTCAGCACCCGGTCCAGATAGTCCCGGTCCTGGATCACCGAGCCCTGATGCCGGCAGCCCAGGGGGGCGTCGGAGCAGAGCAGCAGCTCCCCGCTGGGGGAGCATAGCACCGCGTCGGTCTGGGAGAGCCGGGCGGCCACGGTGAAGTTCCCCAGAAATTCGGGATAGGTGATGCTGCCGTCTAAGTAGATGCCCGCCAGATCCGCGATGCTTTTCGCGTCCTGGGACAGCCGGTCCAGCACCTGGTTTTCCAGGAAGGACCGGGACAATCCCCGAAAACACAGGCTCATCAGCAGCAAGATCACCAGCAAAATGATGGCGACGGGGATGAAGAGCCGCCCGAAGGTGGTTTTCATGCTTTCAGCACCTCGAATTTGTACCCAACGCTCCAGACCGTCTCCAAGCTCCACTCGGGAGAGACGCCCTTCAGCTTTTCCCGGAGGCGCTTGACGTGAACGTCCACGGTGCGGGAGTCGCCGAAATAGTCGAAGCCCCAGACCTCGTCAAGAAGCTGGTTGCGGGTATAGACCCGGTTGGGGGAGGAGGCCAGATAGTAAAGAAGCTCCATCTCCTTGGGCGGGGTGTCGATCTTCTTGCCGTCCACCGTCAGCTCAAAGGCGTCCATGTCGATGACCAGCTTGTCGAAGACCAGGCGGCGGGGCTTTTTCTCCACGGCCTGGGGGGCGGAGCGGCGCATGACCGCCTCGATCCGGGCCAGCACCTCCTTCATTTCAAAGGGCTTGGTGATGTAATCGTCGGCGCCGGCCTTCAGGCCGCCCACCTTGTCGTCGGTCTCGCCCTTGGCGGTGAGCATGATCACCGGCACCTGGCTCTCGGACCGGATGGCCTTGCAAACGCTCCACCCGTCCATCACCGGCATCATCACATCCAGCAGCACGATGTCCGGATGGACCGCCCGGAACTGGCGCAGGCCCTCGCCGCCGTCCCCGGCCACGGTGACGGTGCAGCCCTCCTTCTCCAGATACATTTGTAAAAGCTCAGCGATATTGTGATCGTCCTCCACGATCAAAACGTTGTAATCCATATCTTTCATCCTTTCTTGGACTTTGTTTTTCTTTCTTACCATTATAGCGGAAAATGCCGGGAGGGAATGAACATTTTGTAAAGGATTCCACCACAATTTGTGAACGGAAACTTTTTCCTTGCAAAACCCGGGGAAAAGCGGTATAATAGGAAAAAGAAACCTATTAGGAGCGTGACGGGATGGAAATTTTAAAGGCGATCGTATTCGGAATTGTGGAGGGGGTCACGGAGTGGCTGCCCATCTCCTCCACCGGGCACCTGATTTTACTCAACGAATTTTTGAGGCTGGACGTGTCGTCGGAATTTCAGACCATGTTCGACGTAGTGATCCAGCTGGGGGCCATCTTGGCGGTGATCGTGCTGTTCTTCCACAAGCTCAACCCCTTCTCCCCCAGCAAGGACCGGAAGCAGCGGCACAACACCGTCGTTCTGTGGCTGAAGATCGTGGTGGCCATCCTGCCCTCCGGGATCGTGGGGGTGCTGCTGGACGACTGGATGGACGCCCACCTGTACAACGGCGTGGTGGTGGCCATCGCCCTGATCGTCTACGGCTTCGCCTTCCTCTATGTGGAGCGGCGGAACGCCGGGAAGCAGCCCCGGATCGGAAAAGTAGACGCCATCGACTACAAGACCGCTATTTACATCGGCTGCTTCCAGGCCCTGTCCCTGATCCCCGGCACCTCCCGCTCCGGCTCCACCATTCTGGGGGCCATTTTGCTGGGAGTGAGCCGGAGCGCGGCGGCGGAATTTTCCTTCTTCATGGCCATTCCCACCATGCTGGGGGCCAGCGCCATCAAGATCCTCAAGTTTATCCTCACCGGGGTGGCGATCACCGGCCAGGAGCTGGGGGTGCTGCTGGTGGGCTGCGCCGTCAGCTTTGCCGTGAGCCTCGCGGTGATCCGGGGACTGATGGCCTACGTCCGCAAGCGCAGCTTCTCCGCCTTCGGGGTGTACCGCATCGCCCTGGGCGCGGTGGTGCTTGTCTACTTCGCCTGGAAGACCTTCCTGGCGGTATAACTTGATACGCGGCGGCGCACGGAATCCTCCGTGCGCCGTTTTGTTTGCTCCAAGCCCTGGGGCTAAGCCAAAGTGTACACCGCCATGGCGGTGCCGGTGTCCCGGATCAGGGCGCTTTCCGGCAGGCCCCGGAATTTCCAGGTGACGTAGTAGTCCCCCACCGCGCCGGAGAGGTTGCAGACCTGGATCCAGTACACCACCCAGAACCATTCCGGCGAGGTGAAGAAATTCAGGATCAGCAGCACGATCCCCCAGACCACCACCGGCGCCAGGGCGATGATGATGTAGTGCTTTTTGGAGTAATAGCCGTCGCTGCCGGCGTAGGCGTAGGCCAGCCGGAAGCCGAAATGGACCTTGGCCTCCCCATACCGGCGCATAAAGACGCCGTGGACCGCCTCGTGGAGAATGATGTAAAGGAACATTCCCGCCACCAGCACGCCGAACCGGAGAAGATAGGCCCCCAGCCCCTTCTCCATGTCGAACAGCGCCGTAATGGGGACGAAGGCGCTTCCGAGCAGGAATAAAATCAGCGTAACAGCGGCGCTCATACCGTTGATCAACCAGAAGAGCTTCCGGTCCTTGGCAAGGTCCACCTGGAACCGCTCCACATATCCCTCGGGCAATACAGCAGGGTCCTTCATGGCGTTTTCCCCTCCTTTTTTGTTGAAACTATTATACCATAAATCCTGGTTCTTTTCAAGACTTGTTCTTTTCGGGGTTTCTGGTAAGATAGGAGGGGAAAAGGAGGGAAAAACCATGGAAAACGCCTTGGAACTTTACCGGGAGCAGTTGGCCCGGCGGGAGCTGGGGGATCTTACCGGGGTTCTGGCCAGCCATGGCCTGGCGCTGACGGAGGAGGACGTGTCCTCCCTGCTGGAGCTGCGCCGGGCCGCGCTGGGGAATGCTGGGCGGGTGGAGCTGGGGGGCGGGGCGCTGCCCAAGCTGGCCCGGGCCTTCTGCGACTCGCCCTATGTGGACCGGCAGAATTTCCCCACGGTCCTGGGGGAGCTGCAGGACGCCTTCTACTACTACAAAACCGAGTGCCACGACCAGTTTTCCGACGAGGAGCTGATCGAGTACATGGTACGGGTCTTTAACGGCCCGGCGGAGGGCTCGGCGGAGCTGCTGTGCGGGCTGTCCCTGGAGGAGCTGTGCCGCTGGGCCCGGAACGACGGGGAGATTTCCTTTGAGGAGGGGCTCTATTGACCGGGGAGCTGGCCGCCGCCGGGGCCTATACCCTGCTGGCGGGGCGGATCCGGGCCTATCTCCAGGCCCGGGGCCGGCCGGAGGACACCTCCATAAGGACCGAGACGGCCCGGGAGCTGCTTGCGTCCCTGGAATACACCATGAACCTGGCCCCCGGCCCCGACCCGGCCCGGAGCTTTGAAAACGGCCTGGCGATCCTGAAGGGGAAGGAGCGGGCCGCCTGGGACCTGCTCCGCCTGGTCCGGGCCACGGCCCCGGAGGACGGGCGATTATTTGAGGCCCTGGGAGAACTGGAAGCGTTCCTGCGGGGGTATGAACCGGCGCTTTTCGCCCACTTTCGCCCCTCCCCGCCGGACTATGGCCCCCTGCTGCCGGTCCCCGGAGAATTGCGGGGGATCGACTATCTTTTGTCGTTCCTGGACCGGCTGTGGCTGGAAAATCAGCTCCTGGCGGCCTTCACCCCCGGGGAGCTGGACGCCTGCTGGGCCACCTCCCTGGACCTGGGGAGCCTGCCGGAAAATTTGGCGGAAAAGCCCCTGCTCCACGGCCTGGGCAGCTGTCTGCTTCCACCGGGGGACCTGCCCCTGGGGGCGGGGGAGCTGGAAAAATTGGAGGGGGTATTCTCCCGGCCGGAGGCCCTCGCCCAGGGTCTGGAGGTCCTGTGCCGCGGTCGGGGACTTCCGGTCCGGGCGCAAGAGTACCTAACGGGGGTCTTGCCCGGGATCGCCGCCCGGGCGGCTGCCCTTGCGGCGGCAAACCGGGGCCTGGGGCCCCTGTTTTACTGACCGCCCAGGGCCGCCAGGGTCAAAATCCCCCGGCAGTCCCGGTAAATTTCGTCGAACTGCTCCAGGGGCAGCGGGTTGACGCCCCGGCCCACCTCGACGGTGTAGCCCGGCTTTCGGAAATTCTGGATGAACCAGTCCTTGTAGCCCGCGAAGCTGGAGGCGTAGGGAGTGTCCGCCAGGGTATAGCCGCTGGCGGCGGCCATCTGCTCCCCCAGCTCCCGGGCCCCGGGCACCTGGAAATCGCCAAACTGCCAGTAAATTTCCTGGCCCTGGCTGTGGAGAGCCAGCACCAGCGCCGGGTCGATGTACTCGGTGTAGCCCGCCATGGCCTTGGTCTCCAGCTGATCCAGGGGGGCCCGGCCCACATAGTCCCGGGGCCCGGGGCGGGTGAAGCCCTGGGAAAATTTGATCTCCCGGGCCTGGAGCCACCCGGCTGGGTAGTTGAGATTCAGGTCCACCCCCAGCAGATTGGCCTTCCAGCCATCCGGGAAGGGAATGGCGGGGTAATTCTGGGCCATGCTGCGGGCGTTCTCATAGGGTACCGAACCCATGGGAATGGCCCCAGTCACCAGATCCACCCCGTCGGGGTCCACCATGGGCACCATGTAGATGGTGGCGGTCTGACCGATGGTCTCCCCCGGCACCCCAAAGACGCCGCCTCCCTCTACGATGGACCGGGCCAGGTCCTCTCCATATTTCAGCAGAACCAGGGACGTGATCCACTCGTTGGCGTGGTGGGCGGCGGAGAAGATCACCTTTCTGGGACCGCCCCCCACCACCAGGGTGCGCAGGGGCCGCTGGAACGCGGTGTAGCCCATGACTTCGGTGCGGCAGATGGGGTAGGTCTCCACGATCTCCCGGATCATCCGGTCGCAGCTTTCCGAGGTGATGGGAACGTCGGTTTGTACGATAGCCATAAAATCGCCTCCGACTATACTATGCCGACGGCGGTTTCCCGCGCCCTATATTTTTGGCCGCTCCCCTGCAGGGAGCGGCCCATTGCTTATTTGGACGCCCGTTTTTTCTTCAGGACCACCGCGGTCCGGCTGGGCAGATAGATCTGGAAGCCGATCCGGCCGTCGGGCTGCTTTTTCGCCTGGTAGGTCTGGGCGGTGGAGATCCGGCCCTGTCCGCCGTAGCGGGGCTCGTCGCTGGACAAAATCACCCGGTATTCCCCCTCCTCGGGAACGGGGACAAAATAGCCTGTATAGGAGGCGGAGGGGTGGAGGTTGAAGGCGAACACCGCCCCGCCCCGCTGATAGATCAGCACCTTGTCCCCCTGATGGGTCCAGAGATTCTTGGTCTTGCCGGTCAACACCCGGGCCCGCTTGGCGGCGGCCACCATGTCCACCTCGAACCGGTTCAGGAACTGGTATTTGAGATTCGGGTCGTCGGCCAGGTGCCACTGGCGGCGGCAGTAGAGATAGCTCCAGCCGTTGCCCTCCCGGGGGAAGTCGATCCACTCGGGATGGCCGAATTCGTTGCCCATGAAGGTCAGATACCCCTCGCCGCCCAGGCTCATGGTCAGAAGCCGGATCAGCTTGTGCAGGGCCATGCCCCGCTCCACCAGCAGATTGGGATTGCCGACCTCCATGCCAAAGTACATTTCCTTGTCGCAGAGGCGGAACATGATGGTCTTGTCCCCCACCAGGGCCTGGTCGTGGGACTCGCAGTAGCCGATGACCTTTTCCTTGGGCCGGCGGCCGGTGAGCTCGCCGTAGATGCCCCACATATCCCAGTTTTCGTCGGAGACTTCCTTTAGAATTTTGATCCACATATCCGGCTCCCCCATGGCCAGCCGGTAGTCAAACCCAATGCCCCCCGCCTCGATGGGCAGGCACAGCCCCGGCATGGCGGAGGTGTCCTCGGCGATGGTGATGGCGTTGGGGTTGACCTGGCGCACCAGCTCGTTGGCCAGCTGGAGATAGGTGACGGCCTCGGTGTCGGTATTCAGGGAGAAATACCGGTCGTAGGGCCCGAAGCTCTGGCCCAGGCCGTGGTTCCGGTAGAGCATGGAGGTGACGCCGTCGAACCGGAAGCCGTCGAAGTGGTACTCCGTCTGCCAGAATTTCAGGTTGGACAGCAGGAAGTGGAGGACCTCGTTTTTCCAATAGTTGAAGCACTTGGTGTTCCAGGCCGGATGCTCCCCCCGGTCTCCGGCGTGGAAGAACTGGGTGGCGGTGCCGTCAAATTCGTTGATGCCCTCCCGGGTATTCTTGGCGGCGTGGGAATGGACCACGTCCAGCAGCACGGCGATGCCCATGCCGTGGGCGGCGTCGATCAGCTCCTTCAGCTCCTCCGGGGTGCCGAAGCGGGAGGCGGCGGCGAAGAAATTGGTGACCTGGTAGCCGAAGGAGGCGTAGTAGGGATGCTCCATGATGGCCATGATTTGTAGGGTGTTGTACCCCAGGGCCTTGACCCGGGGCAGCACGTTCTCCCGGAACTCCCGGTAGGTGCCCACGCAGGGCTTGTCCTGGGCCATGCCGATGTGGCATTCGTAAATAAAGAGGGGCTTTTGGGGCGTGAAGCCCTGGTCCGTCCAGGGGAAGGGCTCCTCCGGGGCCCAGATCTGGGCGTTCCAGCCGGTGGTGGCCGGGTCCTGGACCACCCGGGTGGCGTAGAGGGGGATCCGGTCCAGCTCCTGGCCCCGGTGGACCACCACGGCCATGACCTTCTGGCCGGTTTTCAGGGCGTCCCGGCCGGGCAGCCGCAGCTCGAACACGCCGTTCCCCTTAAAGGTCAGCCGGTGGGCGTGGCGGTCCCAGCCGTTGAAGTCCCCGGTGAGATACACCGCCTCCGCCGCCGGGGCCCACTCCCGGTAGACCCAGGAGTCCGCCTCCCGGTGGAATCCGAAATAGAGGGCGCCGTTGGCAAAATCCGACAGACTGCCCCCATTTGGGAGCAGCTCGGCCTTCTTTTGGGCGTAGTTGTTCATGCGAAGCTCGATGTCCCGGCGGTAGGGCCGGAGCTGCTTATCGATGTTCAGAAGCGCGTATTCCATAACTGGACCGTCCTTTCCAAAATTGGCGTGGTTTTGGGACACCGCTGGATTTATGGTTATTGTACACCACAGTTTCCGTTTCGTCAACAGCCCGTTCTATGGTCCAAAAACGAAAAAGTTTTAAATTTTTGATGCCGTTTTGATGCATTTCTGATGTATGCTGAAGAAAACAGAGGAAGGGTGGATCCGGGTATGCGTCATTGGATTCAATTGCTGCTCCTGGCGGGGGCCATCGCGGCGGCGGCGTGCCTGCTGCCGGTTCTGGGGGAAATAGTTCCAAATGTCAAAGCAAATACGCCATGGGTGGAGGAAAATTCTAATAAAACAGAGCAAATAACGCCATCAGTGGAGCAAACCGTGTATCCCGGGGAGGAAACGACGGCGCCTGTTTCGGCCCGGTTTTCCAATCTGAACACCATGGAGGTGGCCGTGGGCGGGGCGCCGGACTATCTGCTGGGCGTGGAGGCCCTCGACCAGGAGGGCCGGGCGCTGCCCGTTTCCTATGACGCGGGCGGGGTGGACACCGCCCAGCCCGGCGTCTACACGGTGGTCTACACCGCCACCGACGCCCAGGGCAACACGATCCGGGCGGAGCGGACGGTGGAGGTCAACCACACCCAGGAGGACACGGAGGATTCGGTGGCCTGGCTGGCGGGGGAGTGCGGGGACGACCCGCTGTCCGTCAAGTGCTACATCCGGGACAACATCAATTACAGCTCCAACTACGGCGCCGGGGACCCGGTGTGGTACGGCATCAACCACGGGATTGGCAACTGCTACGTCCACGCCCTGGTGCTTCAAGAGGTGCTGGAATACAAGGGCTACGACACCCAGCTCATCTGGACCACGGACAAGACCCACTATTGGGTCCTGGTGGACCTGGGGGGCTGCTGGCGGCACATCGACGCCACCCCCGGGGCCGCCCACGGTTGGACGGAGCTGATGACCGACCAGGAGCGCTTGGCCTCCCTGGACGGGCGGACCTGGGACCAAAGCGCCTGGCCCGCCTGTGAATGAGCGCCCGCTTGAAATACGAACAGCCGGGAAGGCGTTTGCCTTCCCGGCCGGTTTTTTGGGAAATCGCGCTGTCAGCCGCCCAGCAGCAGCTGCGCCAGAGGCGAATCGGCGTCCAGGATCACCGTTTTCTCCCCGCCGGTCAGGCTCTGCTTCAAAGCGTCCAGCTCCAGGGTGAACTCGTAGAAATCCCGCTTGTCCTCGCTGTCGTAGGCCTCCGCCAGCAGCCGCATATACTCGGCCTCGCCCTCGGCCTCCAGCTTGGCGGCGTCGGCCCGGGCGTTGGAGACCAGGATGTTCACTTCCTTGTCCACATTGTTGCGGATGATGGAGGCCTCGTACTCTCCGTCGGCGGTGTACTTTTCCGCCATCTGGTTCCGCTCGGAGATCATCCGGGTGTAGACCGCGTTCAGATTGGACTCCGGCAGGTCAAACTGCTTGATCTTTACGTCCATCACCTCGATGCCGTAGTTCGCTGTGCTGGCGTTGACGGTGGTGGTGATGCTGTCGTAGATCTCGTTCCGCTTGGCGCCGTCCTCCATGTTGATGATGTCCGCCTGAGCCAGGGTGTTCATCAGATTCTTCATGGCGTTGTAGGTCTGGGAGTCCAGGCGCTGTTCCGCCACACTGGTGGAGCCCAGGGTCTGATAGAACAGCAGGGGATCCCGGATCCGCCAGAGAACGTAGCAGTCCACGGTCATGTTCTGCTTGTCCAGGGTCAGCACCTCCGACGGGGGGATGTCGTAGAGCATGGTGGCCTTGGGGAAATACTTCACGCTGTCCAGGAAGGGGACCTTGAAGTGGAGCCCCGCCTGGTCGGTGGTGGCGATGATCTGGGAGAAGCGGACGGTGCAGGCGTACTCATTCTCCCGGACGGTGTACATGGAGCTGGCCAGGCACACGGCGCCGATCAGCACCGCCAGGGCCAAAACAACGCTTAAAACAGTCTTTTTAACCATCGTTAATTCTCTCCTTCCTGGGGGTTGGGCTGGGTCGCCGGGGTGGCAGTTTGGCCGCCCACCAGATCCTCCAGGGGCAGCAGCATCTGCACATCCCCGCCGGAGCCGGTGTTGATGTACAGCCGCACCCCGGGCAGCACCTGGGAAATGGCCTCATAGTACATCCGGGACCGGGTGATCTCCGGATTCAGGGCGTACTGCTCATACATGGCCTGGAACATGGCCACCTGCTCCACGGCCTCGTTGATCCGGGCCTGCTTCAAATACTCGGCGTTCTGGGTCAGCTGGTCCGCCTGGGCCTGGGCGGCGGGAAGCTGGGCGTTCTGATAGGCCCGGGCGTCGTTGACCACGGTCTCCGCCCGTTGCTTGGCGGTCTCCACCGCCTTGAAGGCCTCGATGACCTCCTGGGTGGGGGGCTCGGAGTCCTGAATTTTCACGTCCACCAGGGTCAGGCCGATATCATACTGCTCCAAAATCTGGCTCACCAGCTCCCGGACCTGCATCTGAATGTTTTCCTTCCCGTCGGTCAGCACCGCGTCCACGGAGGAGGAGCCCACCACGTTGCGCACCTGGCTCTGGATCAGGTTCCGCAGGATCAGCTCCGGATCGGTGGAGCCGAAGAGATAGCGCACCGGGTCGGAAATTTTGTACTCCACGAAAAACTCCACGTTCACGATGTTGTAGTCCCCGGTGATCATGGTGCTTTCCTTGTCCACCACGTCGTAATTCTCGGGGCTGTTGCTGTTGGTGCGGTAGCCCAGCTCGATGGACTGGTAGACGTTGACGTTGACCCGCTGCACCCGCTGGATGCCGAAGGGCAGCTTGAAATGCACCCCGGCGCCGGTGACCTCCGTCACCTTCCCGAAGGTGGTGACGACAGCCTGCTGCTTATCGTCCACGGTGTAAAAGCAGGTAGCCCCTCCCACCAGGATCACCAGCAGAGCGATCGCCGCCAGGACGATCCCCAAAACCCGGCCGAAGGTGGGTTTTTTCTTTTGGGGGCCGGTGCTGGCCCACTGATTGTTTTCATACATGGCAATTCTCTCCTTTATCCGCGTATTCCTGTTCCCGCCGGGTCAGCATTTCCTCCGCCTGCTCCCCCAGCCTGGCGGCGGCCCAGGCGGTGAGCATGATCTCCAACGCGGCCCGGACCCGCTGGGCGGCCTGGGGGGAGGGAGCCTGATAGGCCGCCATCACCTCGTCCAAGCGCCGGGCCCGCTGCGCCGGGTCCGTCAGCTCCTGGATCCGGGCGGCCAGCCGGACAAAGAGGAAATACAGCTCCGAGTCGGCGATAATGTCGTCGCTGGGGTCATCCAGCCGGCCGTTGACGTAGGACAGGAGCCCGCAGATCCGCTCCATGGGCAGCACCCGCTTGAGCATCTGGATGCTGATGATCCGGCAGACCTGGTCCAGGGAGTATTTCTTCCGCTCCGGCGGCGGCAGGAACCCCCGCTTCACCCAGTTCTGGACGGTGTAGCCCTCCAGGCCGGTGATGCTGGTCACTTGGCTCAAGACCATGCCCCCCGCCAGAAACATGGCGGAAAAGCGGCTCTCCAGCCGGTCCGCCTCCTCCCGGGGCAGGCGCAGCACCGTCCCCGGTACGACCCAATCCATGGGAACACACCTCCTTGTGATTGATGGGGTGATTATATCATATGGTTATACGATTGTCAATAGGGATTTTATAACTTTTTAAGAAAATGCCGGAATTTTTAGTTTTGGGCTTTACGAACGGCGGGAAATGGTGTAGAATAGACCCCAGAAAGAAAGCACCCGCCTTTTTGGCGGGCGGACAGGGGAGAAACCATGAATCGTTGCCTGAAATGCGGTCGGCCCGCCGGGGAGGACCAGGTTTTCTGCGAGGCCTGCCTAAAGGATATGGAGCGCTATCCGGTGAAGCCCGGCACGCCGGTGGTGCTGCCCGTCCGGCCGGTCCGGGAGGCGGAGCGCCGCCCGGAGAAGCGGAAGGCGACCCCCGCCGTGGAGATCGCCCGGCTGCGCCGTCAGCGGCAGAGCCTTTGGATCGCGGTGGCGGCCCTGGCGGCGGCGCTGTGCCTGTGCATGGGGCTGCTCCTGTTCCGCTGGCTGAACCCGGGGACCACGGAGGAGACCCTGCCCCCAGGCAGGGACTACATCACCGATTCCACCCCCGCGCCCCAGGAGATTGTTTCACGTGAAACATCCCGCTCCGCAGGTTAAAAGGAGAGAGATATGGGAAAAATCATCGCCGTGGTGAACCAGAAGGGCGGGGTGGGGAAGACCACCACCGCCGTCAACCTGACCGCGGCCCTCACGGTCCTGGGAAAACGAATGCTGCTGTGCGATTTTGACCCCCAGGCCAACGCCACCTCGGGCCTGGGCCTGGACAAGCGGCGGCTGGCGAAGACCGTTTACAACGCCGTGATCGAGGGACTTCCCGCCCGGGAGGCGGTGGTCTCCACCCCCTACGGGGACGTGCTGCCCGCCTCGCCGGACCTGGCGGGGGCCGGGGTGGAGCTGCTGGCCATGGAGGGCCCCCAGCACGTCCTGGGGAAGGCCCTCTTCCCCCTGAAAGAGGGCTACGACGGCATTTTCATCGACTGCCCGCCCTCCCTGGAGACTCTGACCGTCAACGCCCTGGCGGCGGCGGACAGCATCCTGGTGCCGGTGCAGTGCGAGTACTTTGCCCTGGAGGGACTGTCCGATCTCATGTCCACACTGCGGCTGGTGAAGAAGCGGATCAATCCAAGGCTGGAAATTTTCGGCGTGGCCCTGACCATGTACGACGGCCGGACCCACTTCTCCGCCCAGGTGGCCCAGGAGGTCCGCAGGTACTTCCCGGGGAAGGTGTTCGCTACCGTGATCCCGAGAAACATCCGCCTGGCGGAGGCCCCCAGCCACGGCCTCCCCGTCACCGTCTATGACAAGAACAGCCGGGGCGCGGCGGCCTACCGGGACCTGGCCCAGGAAGTGGCGAAAAGACTATAAGGAAAGGAAGATGATCCCATTGCCGACCCAGAAGGGCCTGGGCAAGGGCCTGGCCTCGCTGCTGGGGGACCTTGACCAGCCGGGGGACAGCGAAAAATATCAGGTGCTGCCCCTATACAAAATCGAACCCAACCCGGATCAGCCCCGGAAGGACTTTGACCCGGAGGAGCAGCAGGCCCTGGCGGACTCCATCGCTCTCCACGGCCTGGTGCAGCCCATCACCGTGCGGAAGGCCGAAAACGGCTACTACCAGATCATCGCCGGGGAGCGGCGCTGGCGGGCAGCCAGGCTTGCCGGGCTGGAGGAGCTGCCCGCCCTGGTGGTGGAGGCAGACGACCGAAAGGCCAAGGAGCTGGCGCTGATCGAGAATTTGCAGCGCCAGGACCTGAATCCGGTGGAGGAGGCTCTGGGCTACCAGACCCTGATCCGGGACCACGGCCTGACCCAGGAGGAAGCGGCCCGGCAGGTGGGCAAGTCCCGGCCCGCCGTGACCAACGCCCTGCGGCTCCTTTCCCTGCGCCCGGAGGTGCTGGAGCTGCTCCGGAAGGGCCAGCTCTCCGCCGGCCACGCCCGGGCGCTGGTGACGCTGCCGGAGAGCAGGCAGGCCCAGGCCGCGGAAGAGGTGGTGGCTCAGGACCTGTCCGTGCGGCAGACCGAGCAGCTGTGCAAAGCTCTGGCCCGGCCCCCCAAGGAAAAGAAGGAGACGCCCCTGCGGGTGGACTACCTGGCCGAGTGCGAGAAGACCCTGTCCAAGCACCTGGGCCGGGGAGTCCGAATCATCAGCGGCAAGCGGAAGGGCCGCTTTGAATTGGAGTTTTACGGGCAGGAGGACCTGCAAAATCTGTTGGACGCCCTGCTGACCCTGGAACAGAAAAGGAAGGATTCATAATGCTGGATATCAAACGGATCAAAGAAGACCCGGCGGGCGTCAAGGCGGCCCTGCGGGCCAAGGAAGTGGACTGTGACGAGGCCGTGGACAAAATTCTGGCCCTGGACGAGGAGCGCCGCCGCTTGATCGCGGACACGGAGGCCCGGAAGGCCCGCCAGAACAAGGTGAGCAAGGAGATCCCCGCCCTCAAGAAGCAGGGCAAGGACGTGGCCCCCATTCTCAAGGAAATGGCGGAGCTGAAAGCCGGCCTTGCCGAGGACGCCGCCAAGCTGGACCAGGTCCTATCGGAGTACCGCACCTGGATGCTCAGCCTGCCCAATCTGCCGGACCCGGACCTGGTCCCCGGCGGGAGGAGAACAACCAGCCCCTGCGCTATTTTGGGGAGCCCCACAAATTCGACTTCCCCCCCAAGCACCATGTGGACCTGTGCCTGGATTTGGGCCTCATCGACTATGAGCGGGGCACCAAGCTGGCCGGTTCCGGCTTCTGGATGTACACCGGCCTGGGGGCCCGGCTGGAATGGGCGCTGCTGAATTATTTCATCGACACCCATGTGGCCGACGGGTATGAGTTTATCCTGCCGCCCCACATGCTGGAGTACCAGTGCGGCGAGACGGCGGGCCAGTTCCCCAAATTCGCCGACGAGGTCTACAAGATCGCCAACCCCACCGACGACCGGGTGCATTATATGCTCCCCACCGCCGAGGCGGCGCTGGCCAGCGTGTACCGGGACGAAATTTTGGCGGAGAAGGACCTGCCCAAGAAATTCTTCTCCTACACCCCCTGCTTCCGCCGGGAGGCCGGGTCCCACCGGGCCGACGAGCGGGGCATGGTTCGGGGCCACCAGTTCAACAAGGTGGAGATGTTCCAGTACACCCGCCCTGAGGATTCCGATTGCGCCTTCGACGAGCTGGTGCGGAAGGCCGAGGACCTGGTGAAGGGCCTGGGCTTCCACTTTAGGACCGTGAAGCTGGCGGCGGGGGACTGCTCCGCCTCCATGGCCCGGACTTACGACATCGAAATTCAGATCCCGTCTATGAACGGCTACAAGGAGGTCTCCTCCGTGTCCAACGCCCGGGACTATCAGGCCCGCCGGGGCAACATCCGGTTCCGCCGGGAAAACGGGAAGATCGAGTACGTCCACACCCTCAACGGCTCCGGCCTGGCCACCTCCCGGATCTTCCCGGCCATGGTGGAGCAGAACCAGCGCGCCGACGGCTCCATCCTGGTCCCCGAGGTGCTGCGCAAGTACCTGGGCGGCCTGGAAATCATTCAAAAATCTTAATTTCAAATAAAAAGGAGCGCTACTATGGAAAAAATCAAAAAACCCTCCTGGTGGGAGGAGTTCAAGTCCTTCGCCGTGAAGGGCAACGCCATGAACCTGGCGGTCGGCGTCATCATCGGCGCCGCGTTCCAGAGCATCATCAGCAGCCTGACCAACGACGTGATCATGCCCATCGTGTCCATCTTTCTGGGGGGCATCGACTTCTCGGAGATGAAGCTGGTCCTGCCCCGGCTCTTTGGGCCGGCCCCGGTGGACGAGGCGGGCAACGCCATTTTGAACACCCTGAACTATGGCAACTTTATTTCCGCCGTGATCAACTTCTTCATCCTGGCTCTGGTGGTGTTCTGGCTGGTGAAGGGGCTGAACAAGCTGACGGAGCTGGCCGCCCCGCCCAAGGAGGAGCCGGAACCCGAGCCCGATCCCGAACCCTCCAACGAGGAAAAGCTGCTGACTGAAATTCGTGACCTGCTGAAGGAAAAATAAGGAGAGAATAGCATGTACAAAATCGTTCGTAAAAAGGAGCTCAACCCCTCCGTCACCTTGATGGATGTGGAAGCGCCCTTCATCGCCAAGAAGGCCAAGGCGGGCCAGTTCATCATCTTCCGGGTGGACGAGCTGGGGGAGCGGGTGCCCCTGACCATCGCCGGGTACGACCGGGAGAAGGGCACCGTCACCATTATTTTCCAGAAGGTTGGCTTCTCCACCAACGCCCTGGGCGCCCTGAACGAGGGCGACTACATCCGGGACTTTGTGGGCCCCCTGGGCCGCCCCACGGAAGTGGAGGGGGTCAAGCGGGTCTGCGTGGTGGGCGGCGGCGTGGGCTGCGCCATCGCTCTGCCCTCCGCCCAGGCCTTTAAAGAGGCCGGGGCAAAGGTAGACGTGATCGTGGGCTTCCGGAACAAGGACATCGTCATTTTGGAGGACGAGTTCCGGGCCTGCGCCGATAACCTCTACCTCATGACCGACGACGGCTCCTACGGGGAGCATGGCTTCGTCACCGTCAAGCTCCAGGAGCTGCTGGAGCGGGGCGAGCAGTACGATCGGGTGCTGGCCATCGGCCCCGTGCCCATGATGAAGTTCGTCTGCAAGACCACCGAGCCCTTCGGCGTCAAAACCATGGTGTCCCTGAACCCCATCATGGTGGACGGCACGGGGATGTGCGGCGGCTGCCGGGTCACCGTGGGGGGCCAGACCAAGTTCGCCTGCGTGGACGGCCCCGAATTTGACGGCCACCAGGTGGATTTCGCGGAGCTGATGAGCCGCAACGGCGTCTACCGGGAGCGGGAAGCGCAAGTCACCAAAGATCACGCCTGCCGCATCGAAGCCATGGGCAAGCGGCTGATCCCCTAAGGAGGTAACAGCGATGGCAAATATGACTTTAACCAAGACCCCCATGCCCGAGCAGGATCCCCAGGTCCGGGCCCGGAATTTCCAGGAGGTGGCCCTGGGCTACACCGAGGAAATGGCCATGGAGGAGGCCAAGCGGTGCCTCAACTGCAAGCATCCCCACTGCGTGGAGGGCTGCCCCGTCAACGTGCGGATCCCCGAGTTTATCGCCAAGGTGGCGGCGGGAGATTTCCAGGCGGCCTATGAGATCATCACCTCCACCAACGCCCTGCCCGCCCTGTCCGGCCGGGTGTGCCCCCAGGAGAGCCAGTGCGAGGCCAAGTGCGTCCGGGGCGTGAAGGGCGAGCCGGTGGCCATTGGACGGCTGGAGCGGTTCGTGGCGGACTGGTACCGGCAGCACGTCAACGCCATGCCGGAGAAGGCGCAACCCAACGGCAAGAAGGTGGCGGTGGTGGGCTCCGGCCCCGCCGGCCTGACCTGCGCCAGCGACCTGGCCAAGAAGGGCTACCAGGTGTCGGTTTTTGAGGCCCTGCACACCGCCGGCGGCGTGCTGGTCTACGGCATCCCCGAATTCCGTCTGCCCAAGGCCATCGTGGCCAACGAGGTGGAGAAGCTCCAGGCCCAGGGCGTGGAGGTCATGACCAACATGGTCATTGGCCGGGTGCTGTCCATCGACGAGCTGTTTGAAATGGGCTACCAGGCGGTGTTCGTGGGCTCCGGGGCGGGCCTGCCCATGTTCATGAACATCCCCGGCGAGTCCCTGAAGGGCGTCTATTCCGCCAACGAATACCTGACCCGGACCAATCTCATGAAGGCCTACACCGAGGAGGCCGACACCCCCATCGCCAAGTCGAAGGCTGTGGCGGTGGTGGGCGGCGGCAACGTGGCCATGGACTCCGCCCGGTGCGCCATGCGGCTGGGCGCGGACAAGGTGTACATCGTCTACCGCCGGGGCGAGGCAGAAATGCCCGCCCGTCTGGAGGAGCGCCATCACGCCAAGGAGGAGGGCATCGAATTTAAGACCCTCTGCAACCCGGTGGAGATCCTGGGGGACGAGAACGGCAACGTCAAGGCCATCCGCTGCATCCGGATGGAGCTGGGCGAGCCCGACGCCTCCGGCCGCCGCCGTCCCGTGGAGATCCCGGGCAGCGAGTTTGAGCTTCCCGTGGACACGGTGATCATGGCCCTGGGCACCAGCCCCAACCCCCTGATCCGCTCCACCACCCCCGGCCTGGAGACCAACCGGAAGGGCTGCCTCATCGTGGACGAGAAGGAAATGACCACCCGGCCCGGCGTCTTCGCCGGCGGCGACGCCGTCACCGGCGCGGCCACGGTGATCCTGGCCATGGGCGCCGGGAAGAAGGCCGCCGCGGCCATCGACGAGTATCTGAACAAATAAACAGGCAACATAGAAAGCGCGCCCCTGCCGGAAGGCGGGGGCGCTTCCTTTGTCCTGGGCCGGGGAGGGGCCGTGAAGGAAATTTTCCGGACCTATGGAATAGGATGGTTTGCCGCGGGGCGCCTAGCCCGGGCAAGGAGGAAATGACCACGGATATCAAAGCAAGCGTCCTGGAGCTGATTGGAAAGACGCCGCTGCTGGACGCCGGAAGGTACGCAGGAAAGGCCGGCGTGAAAAACGCCAGGCTTTTGGTGAAGCTGGAGGGCTGCAACCCCGCCGGGTCTGTGAAAGACCGGGTGGCCCTGGCGATGATCGAGGACGCGGAGAAGCGGGGCATTTTAAGGCCCGGAGGGGTGATCATCGAGCCCACCAGTGGGAATACCGGCATCGGCCTGGCCATGGCGGCGGCGGTGAAGGGGTATCGGGCGATCCTGACCCTGCCCGACACCATGAGCGTGGAGCGCCGAAGGCTGCTGAAGGCCTACGGCGCGGAGCTGGTCCTCACCGAGGGCGCCCAGGGCATGAAGGG
>CANQQU010000023.1 GCA_947626085.1 uncultured Oscillospiraceae bacterium | reverse complement strand
CGGTTCCTTGGAAAATCCGGTGCTTCAAAGTGAAGACCTCCTTAAAATGAGCCGTTTTTTATAGTATAGCACAAGTGGGGGAAAAAGGGAATATCCTTCCTTGACCGGCGGGCACCTGTTCCTGTTCTTTTTTGGTCACTGGCCGCTGTCGAACTGGGACTGATACAGCCGGTAGTAGAACCCCTTTTCCGCCATCAGGCTCTCATGGGTGCCCTGCTCCACCACCTGGCCGCCGTTCAGAACCAGAATGTGGTCCGCCGACTGGATGGTGGACAGCCGGTGGGCAATGACGAAGCAGGTCTTGCCCTTCATCAGCTCCCGCATGGCCGCCTGGATCCGCATTTCCGTCCGGGTGTCCACGTTGGAGGTGGCCTCGTCCAAAATCAGCATATGTGCGTCCAGGAGCATGGCCCGGGCAATGGTCAAAAGCTGCTTCTGCCCCTTGGAAATGGAGGAGCCGTTGTCGGAGAGGACCGTGTCGTACCCCTGGGGCAAGCGGGAGATGTAGGAGTGGATGTGGGCGGCCTTGGCGGCCTTCACCACGTCCTCCATGGTGGCCCCGGGCTTGCCGTAGGCGATATTCTCGTACACCGTGCCGTGGAACAGCCAGGTGTCCTGCAAGACCATGGTGTAGGCCCGGCGGAGGGAGCCCCGGGTCAGCCGCCGCACGTCCGTCCCGTCCACATAGACCCCGCCCCGGTCCTCCGGGGTGTCCACGTCGTAAAAGCGCATCAGGAGATTGATGATGGTGGTCTTCCCCGCCCCCGTGGGGCCCACGATGGCGGTCAGGCTCCCGGCCTGGGCGTGGAGGCTCAGGTCCTTGATGATGGGCTTGCCCGGATCGTAGGAAAAGTCCACATGCTTCAGCTCCACGTCTCCCCGCACCTGGGTCAGCTCCACCGCGTCCAGGGCGTCCTGGGCCTCGGGCTTGGCGTCGATCAGGGAGAACACCCGCTCCGCCGCGGCGAAAGCGCTTTGCAGCTCCGAAAGGATGTTGGCCACCTCGTTGATGGGGCCGGAAAACTTCCGGCTGTACTGGACAAAGCTGGACAGGTCCCCGATGAGCAGCTTCCCCTGCAAAAACAGCACGGACCCAAACACGCACACCAGCGACAAGGAAACATTGTTGATAAAGTTCACCGAGGGGCCGGTGATGGTGCCGTAGGCCTCCGCCACGGTGTAGGCGTCCACGGCGGTGCCGTTTTTCTCGTCGAATTTTTCCAGCACGGCCTTCTCCCGGCCGTAGGCCCGGACGGTCTTCTGGCCGGAGAGCATCTCCTCCACAAAGCCGTTCAGCTCCCCCAGCTTGGCGCTGCGCCGCCGAAACAGGGGACGCACCAGCCCCGCCAGCCAGCGGGTGAACAGCACCGTCACCGGGATGGTGAACACGAAAATGATCACAAGCCGGGGGGCGATGGTCAGCATCATGACGAAGGACACCACCACCGTCACCGTACTCTGCAAAATTTGCAGCAGGTCCGAGGACAATGACTGGTTCACCGTGTCCACGTCGTAGGTGATGGTGCTGATGATGTCGCCGGTCTGGAACCGGTCGAAGAAGGCCACCGGCAGGGCCGTCAGATTTTCAAACACGTCGTGGCGCATCTGCTTGGACACGGTGCGGGACAGGCGGATCATCACCACGTTTAATAGGTACGTCAGCCCCGCCGAGGCCAGGTAGAACACCGTCATCAGCACGGCGCAGCGGAAAACCGTGTCAAAATCCACCTTTCCCGCCCCCAGGTCGATGGCGTTGATGGCCTGGCCGGAGAGCTTGGGGCCGTAGAGGGAGAGCATGCTGCTGCTCAGGGAAAGCACCAGGGCCAGGATCACCAGCAGCCGGTTCTTGCCCATGTACCGCCACAGGCGGGAGAGCAGCTTGGGGGCGTTGAGCTTCACGTCGGAGAAATGCCGCCGGTCCCCGCTGGTCTCCCCCCGGGTCATCCGGCCCCCGCCGATCATATTGGGATTCGGCATCAGGCGCCCTCCTTTCCCTCGCCCATCTGGGTCTGGGCGATCAGGCGGTACTCCTGGCAGGAGCGCATCAGCTCCTCATGCCGGCCAGAGCCGATCACGACCCCATCGGAGAGCACCAAGATCCGGTCCGCGTGGCGCAGGGCGCTGACCCGCTGGGCCACCAGCAGGGTGGTGGTGTCCTGGTAATGCTCCCGCAGGCAGCGGCGCAACCGCGCGTCGGTGGCGTAGTCCAGGGCGGAGGAGGCGTCGTCCAAGATCAGGATCTCCGGGTCCCCCGCCAGGGCCCGGGCGATCAGCAGCCGCTGCTTCTGGCCGCCGGAGAGGTTGTTGCCCCGGACCATGACCTCGGAGGCCATGCCGGACTCCTTCGCCCGGATAAATTCCATGGCCTGGGCGTCCTCCGCCGCTCGGGTCAGGGCCTCCTCCGGCAGGTCCCGGAAGAACCGGATGTTCCCGGCCACGGTGCCCTCGGTGATAAAGTCGTTCTGGAAGGCCACGCCGAACTTTTCCCGCAGCCGCTCATAGGGAATGGTGCGGATATCCTGGCCGTCGATGAGGATTTCCCCGGAATCCGGGTCGTACTGCCGCAGCAGCAGGGCTAAAATGGTGGATTTGCCGGAGCCGGTGGGGCCCAAAATGCCCAGGGTCTGGCCCTGCTCCAGGCGGAAGGACAGATGGGAGATGTTCTCCCCCACCCCGGTGTAGGAAAAGCACACGTCCCGGAACTCGATGTGGGCAGGTTTTGCTTCCGGCTCCGCCGGGGGAAAGGCCGTCAGGTCCTCCGGCTCCGCCAGGACCTGGGCCACCCGCTTGGCGCTGGCCTCCCCCTTGGACCACATGACAAAGATCCGGGTGATGCCCAGCATGGCGTTGAGGATCATGGTGAAGTACTGCAAAAAGGCCACCACCACGCCGGACAGGCAGGCGCCGCTGTTAACGCGGAAGGCGCCCACCACCACCACCAGGGTCAGGCCCAGGTTCAGGGTCAGGGAGGCGGTGGGGTTGGTGATGGCGGTGATGATCCCCGCCTTCTGGTCCACGGCGGCCAGCTCCTCGTTGACGCCGTGGAACCGCTCTTTTTCGTACTCGGTCTTGCTCAGGGCCTTGATGACCCGAATGCCGGTGATGTTCTCCTGCACCACCCGCACCACGCTGTCCAGCACCGACTGCTGCCGGGTATAGAGCGGCACGCTGGTTTTGGTCACAAAGTACACCACCACGGCAATGATGGGCAGCAGGCACAGCAGCACCAGGGCCAAGGGGGCGTCCATCCGCATGGTCATGAACACCCCGCCCACCAGCAAAATGGGGGCCCGGACGCCGATCCGCTGGAACCGGGCCAGGAGCTGGTTGATGTTATAAGTGTCGCTGGTCAGGCGGCTCTCGGCGGAGGGCACGGTGAGCCGGTCCATCTGCCGGGCGGAGAGGGTCTCCAGCCGCCAAAACAGGTCGTGGCGGATGGCCCGGGTGATCCGTCCGGAGCTGACGGCGCTCATCCGGTTGGCTAAAATATTGCCCCCCAGGCAGGCCGCCGCGCACAAAAGCATCAGCCCGCCATAGATATATATTTGAGACAGCTCCCCGGCGGGGACCTTCTCGTCCAGAATGACCTCCATCAGATCGGGAATGAACAGCTCCATCCCCGTGGCCAGGAGCTTGATGGCCATGGTCAGAAAAATGTACCCCCAGTGGGGGCGCAGGTACCGTTCCAGCTGGACCAAATCAGTGCGCCTCCATCCAGGCGACGGCCTTGGCCTTCATCTTTCCCAGGAATGTGGCCAGCAGCTCCTTCTCCTCCTCGGAAAAGTCCGCCGTGAGGCAGGCCTCCCAGGCGTCCATGACGCTCAGGATCTGGGGCAGCAGGGCCAGGGTCTTTTCCGTGGGATACAGCCGCATCACCCGCTTGTCCGCCTGGCAGGGGATCCGGTCGATCAGCCCCAGCTCCTCCAGGCACACCGCCTGGCGGGCCACGTTGCTTTTATTGATGCAGATCCGCTGGGCCAGCCGGTCCTGGGAGATTCCCGGCTCGGCACAGATCTCCGTCAGATAGCTGGCGTGGCAGGATTTCAGCCCCAGCGGGGCCAGGGACTCCGCCCGGTACTGGGCGCCGCAGCGGTTGATCTCGGTGATGTCCCGAATCAGTTCCGACATAATGATACCTCCAATGACAGTTGCGATTGCAACAATTCTAACACGGAAAGCCTCAAATGTAAAGGATTATTTTCTGTTTTTTTGAGAGCGCGGCGATTTTTGGCAGTTGCGCAAAGGCGAAAAATATGGTATTCTAAGGGACAGAAACCGACGCAACGGAAGGGAGCGGAATTTTGATGAAAAAAGGAAACCTTCGGTCTTTGGCAGCCCTGCTGCTGGCGCTGGCGCTGCTGCTCACCGGCTGCACCGGCGGCGTGGATTTTGAGGGCTATTTTGAAAACCTCATGGAAATGGTGGGCCTATCGGATGAGCCCACCTACGTGGAGGAGCCCTGGGAACCCACCGCCTTTGCCGACATGGAATACGTCCACCCGGATCTGGACGCCTATCAGGCCACCCTGGACGCCTGCCTTGCCGCCGCCCAGGGGAACCGGTTCGGAGAGCTGGTGGACGCCATCTGGGCCTATAACGACGCGTACAGCACCTTCTACACCGCCTACGCTCTGAGCTATATCCACTACTGCGCCGACCTGACAAGCGAATACTGGGGCGACGAGTACGACTTCTGCGAGGCCAGCACCGCCACGGTGGACGCCGGGCTGGATGAGCTGTACCACGCCCTGGCGGAATGCTCCTTCCGGGAGCGGCTGGAGACCGACGAGTATTTTGGCGCGGACTTCTTCGACGACTACGAGGGCGACAGCTTCTGGGACGACACCTTCACCGCCATGATGGAGCAGGAGGCCGACCTGGAGGCCCAGTACTACGATCTTTCCACCAAGGCCCTGGATGTGGAATACTACTCTGAGGCGTTCTTCAGCGGCTACGGCCAGGAGATGGCCCAGCTGCTGGTAGACCTGGTGGCCCTGCGGCAGAAGATCGCCGCCTATGCCGGGTACGACAACTATCTGGACTTTGCCTACGACTATACCTATGGCCGGGACTATACCCCCGAGGACGCCGACGTCCTTATGGCGGACATTCAAAACAACCTGGTGGATCTGTACCGGATCGTGGACGACTCCGACGTCTGGACCCTGGGCTATTCCCGCTGCTCCGAGGCGAAAACCCGCGCCTATGTGGAGCAGACCGCGGCTGCCGTGGGCGGCGTGGTGCAGGAGGCCTTCGAGTCCATGAACGAGCTGGGCCTGTGCGACATCACCTATGACCAGAATAAGTATGACTCCTCCTTTGAGATCTTCCTTTCCGATTACGCCGAGCCCTTTGTGTTCCTGAATCCCTCGGGGATGCTGGGGGACCAGCTGACCTTTGCCCACGAGTTCGGCCACTTCTGCAACGACTATGCCAGCGACGGCAGCTCCGTGGGCATCGACGTGGCGGAGATCTTCTCCCAGGGCCTGGAGTATCTGAGCCTCTGCGTGGGCGAGGGCGACGCCGATCTGGAGCAGTACAAGCTGGCGGACGGTCTGGCCACCACGGTGGAGCAGGCGGCCTACGCCGATTTCGAGCAACGGATCTACCGGCTGTCCCCGGAGGAGCTGACCCTGGAAAATGTCAAGGCGGTCTATGCCCAGGTGTTTAAGGATTACGGCATCGGCTCCTGGCGGGATCCCCGGGACTTTGTGTACATCACCCATTTCTTCACCAGCCCGCTGTATGTCATCAGCTATGTGGTGAGCAACGACGCCGCCTTCCAGCTCTATCAGCAGGAGAAGGAGGCCTCCGGCGAGGGTCTAAAGCTGTATGTGGACAGCCTGGACACCGAGCAGACCACCTTCCTGGCCTTTATCAACGAGGCGGGGCTGGAAAGTCCCTTCACATCTGGGCACATGGAGTCCGTCCGGGAGATCCTGAGCGGCATTTTCGCCTGACATTCCCGGCAAATTTTCGCCGAAAACAACAAATCCCGGCCGGAAAACAGGTCCGTTCCTGTTTTCCGGCCGGTTTTTGTCTCCGGGCAGCGATTTTCCGGAGATTTAGAGAATGGCGATGGCCGCCGCGTCGGTGGGCGCCTGCATGGTGACGCTTGCCGCCGCCGGGCCGGTGAGCAGCACCACCCGGTCCCCGGGCTTGGCCCCCACCAGGTCCGCCGCCACGATCCGCTCCGTGCCCACCTCCGCCAGCAGCAGGGCCATGCCCTGCAGGGCCGGGTTCAGGTGGGCCGGCGTCAGCAGCTCTTTGACCGTTCCAATTTTCATGGAGCTTCCTCCTGTCTCAAATGTGGCCTGTCACCGCTTCCAGCACCCGGCGGATCATAAAGTCCTCCACCTGGATGGGGTTGCCGGCGCAGGCCGGGTCCAGCAAGATTCTCTGAACCAGCTTTTCCGAGTCCAGCCAGACCTGCCTGGGGTCGATGCCCAGCTGGGCCAGGGTGCCGGCCATGGCCAGCTCCCGCCGGAGCCGCACCAGGCCGTTTTGCAAGCTCCCGGCTCCGGGACTCAGGCCCGCCAGCCGGGCCAGCTTGCCGTATTTCTCCCCGGCGGCGTAGGCGTTGCAGCCGATCACCGTGGGCAGCAGGACTGCGCACAGGGCCCCGTAGGGCGCGCCGTAGGTCTGCTCCAGGGTCCTGGCCATGGCGCCGCAGAGGCCCAGCCCCGCCTGGGAATGGGCCAGGGCCGCCATGGCGGCGCAGACTCCCACGGCCTGGCGCATTCCCTGGAGCCCCGCGGCCGCCGCCGGCAGCTTGGCAAAGGTGGCGCTGAAGGCCTCTCCCGCCAGCAGATCGGTGAAGGGTCCGGCGTTCCGGGCCACATAGGCCTCCGCCCCGTGGCACAGCACCGCAAAGCCTCCCTCCGCCACCCTTCGCGCGGTCTGGGGCAGCAGCATTCCGGGGTCCAGCACCGCCCAGCCGGGCCGGAGGCCCGATTCCCGGAGAAAGTGCAGGGCGGTCCCGTGGGTCAGCGCCGCCTGGTCCGTGACCTCAGCCCCCAGGTCCGCCGTGGTGGGGATCGCCGCCAGGGGGGCGGCGGAGCCGGAGAACCAGGTCATGGCCTTCCCGCACTGGATCGCCTGGCCGTCTCCCATCACCAGGATCAGGTCCGGGCGGTACCGGCGGATGGCCGCCGCGCCCTCCGCCGCCAGGTTCAGCGTGGGCGCCCGCAGCCGGAAGGCCTCGGTCTCCCGGGCCCCGCAGGCGGAAAGGGCCTGCTGGGCCAGTCCGCCCTGGGTCTCCTCCTCCCGGCACGCCAAAAACACCCGCTTGGCTCCCAGCTGTCCCAACTCCGACGCGCCGCCGGCGCCGGTCACGATCCGGGTGCCGCAAAAAAACACCGCCACCGTCTCACCGCCTCTTGCAGCTAGTATGACCGGGGGGGCGAAAAAACATGTATGGAAAATCTCACCGTCCAAAATTTGAAATACGTCTTGGAAACAGGAAACAAATGTGCTATACTATAATATAGGAACCATGCGCTGGCTATTATACTTTAGGAAAAATACGACAAAGGAGGCCCTCCATGCGGATACTGGGCATCGACCCTGGCTACGGGATCACCGGCTTTGCCCTGCTGGAGGCCCAGCGGGGCGGGTGCCAGCTGCTCCACTGCGGCGCCATCACCACCCCGCCGGGGGCGGATTTTTCCGCCCGGTTGGAAATGATCTATGAGGACACGCGCCAGTTGCTGACCATGGCCAAGCCCCAGGTGGTGGCCATGGAGGAGCTGTTTTTCGGGCAGAACGTCACCACCGGCATCGGCGTGGCCCAGAGCCGGGGGGTGATCCTGCTGGCCATCCGCCAGGCCGGGCTGCAGGTCTACTCCTACAAGCCCGCCCAGGTCAAGCAGGCGGTGGTGGGCTACGGCAACGCCACCAAGCACCAGGTCCAGGACATGACCCGGCGGATCCTCCGTCTGGAGAAGCTGCCCAAGCCCGACGACGCCGCCGACGCCATTGCCATCGCCTTATGTCACGCCCGGTCCAGCACCTCCCTGCTGGCCAGGGCCCAGGAAAGTTAGGAGGAACCATGCTTTACTATGTCTCCGGGCCGGTGACGGTCCTGGAACCGGGCCTGGCCGTGGTGGACTGCGGCGGCGTGGGCTACGGCTGCCGGATCACCGCCTATACCGCCGCCCAGCTCAAGCTGAACCAGTCCGCCCGGCTGTATGTCAGCGAGTCCATCCGGGAGGACGCCTACGATCTGTTCGGCTTCTCCACTCGGGAGGAGCAGCGCTGCTATGAGCTGCTCACCGGCGTCAACGGGGTGGGGCCCCGGGTCGCCATGGCCATCCTCTCCGCCGGCGGGCCGCAGAATTTTACGTTGGCCGTGATGACCGGCAACGAAAAGCTCCTCACCGCCGCCCCCGGCGTGGGAAAAAAGCTGGCCCAGCGGATCATTTTGGAGCTGAAGGACAAGCTGGGCGGCAGCGACGCCGGCCTGGACTTCTCCGGGCCCGCGCCTGCCGCGCCCGTCGCCGGGAATCATGCCGCCCTGGCGGCGGCGGCCCTCCAGGAGCTGGGGTACACGGCGGCGGAGGCCCAGAACGCCCTCCGGGGGGTGGACCCCCAGGCCAGCACCGAGGACATGGTGCGCTACGCCCTCCGGGCGATGGTCACTGTCAGCGGCCGCTAAGCGCCGCCGGCGGCGGGCCGCCGCAGGCAAGACGTGCGCCAGCCTGGCGCGAATCGCTCCATCTGCTGGGCCCGCTCGGTATCGCTTTTGCCGAAAAAGTAGGTAGGAAGGAGAAATCCTGCCCCGTACATATAAAATGATCGATTTTCTTCTTTTTAAGGAGGCCCTATGAGTCTGGAATTTTCTCAGGATCTGTCCACCCCTCTGGTTTCCCCCACCTTCGCGCCCCAGGACGCGGCGGAGGTGGGTCTGCGGCCCCGTCTGCTTCGGGACTACACCGGGCAGGAGAAGGCCAAGGAAAACCTGTCCGTCTACATCGAGGCCGCCCGTCGGCGGAACGAGCCCCTGGACCACACTCTGCTCTACGGACCTCCCGGCCTGGGCAAGACCACCCTGGCGGGGATCATCGCCAACGAGATGGGGGTGGGCATCCGCATCACCTCCGGCCCGGCCATTGAAAAGCCCGGGGACCTGGTGGCCCTGCTGACCAACCTGAGTCCGGGGGACGTGCTGTTTATCGACGAGATCCACCGGCTCAACCGGGTGTCGGAGGAGATTTTGTACCCCGCCATGGAGGATTTCGCCATCGACATCATCGTGGGCAAGGGGCCCTCCGCCAACTCTCTCCACCTGGACCTGCCCAAATTCACCTTGGTGGGGGCCACCACCCGGGCCGGCCAGCTGACCGCCCCCCTCCGGGACCGGTTCGGGGTCAGTCTGCGGCTGGAGCTGTACACCCCGGATGAGCTGATGAAAATTGTCACCCGTTCCGCCGCCATTCTGGGCATGGACATCGATCCCCAGGGCGCCCGGGAGATCGCCTCCCGGAGCCGGGGCACCCCCCGGATCGCCAACCGGTTCCTCCGGCGGGTCCGGGACTTTGCCCAGGTCAAGGGCAACGGCACCATCACTCGGGAGGCCGCGGATCTGGCGCTGAAGCAGATGGAGGTGGACCAGCTGGGCCTGGACGCCATCGACCGCAGGATGCTCACCGCCATCATCCAGAATTACGGCGGCGGGCCGGTGGGCTTGGAGACCCTGGCCGCCACCATTGGGGAGGAGGCGGTGACGCTGGAGGACATCTACGAGCCCTATCTGATGCAGCTGGGCTTCCTCACCCGCACCCCCCGGGGCCGCTGCGCCACCCCCGCCGCCTACGATCACCTCCACATTCCCTTCGAGGGCCAGACTCAATTTTCAATATAACTGGAATTTTGCATAAATCCGAAAAATTTTAGAGTTTTATTTTATATTCTATTGACAAATTTAAAAAACACGTTTATAATAAGGATTGTGGCGTAGACCGCCGCGAATCAAACCCTGCGTATCTCCTGTTTTTCCGGGTTCACGGGGCACAACATCCGAAGAGAGGTAAAATCAATGTACGAAGACAAAACGTTAGTATGCAAAGAGTGCGGCAAGGAATTCGTTTTCACTGCCGGCGAGCAGGAGTTCTACGCGGAGCGCGGCTTCCAGAATGAGCCTCAGCGCTGCAAGGCCTGCCGTGACGCCCGCAAGAACAGCGCCCGTGGTCCCCGTGAGTTCTTCACCGCGACCTGCGCCCGCTGCGGCGGAGAAGCGAAGGTCCCCTTCCAGCCCCGTTCCGACCGGCCCGTTTACTGCAGCGAGTGCTTCGCGCAGATGCGTGCCCAGCAAGGCTGATTCATAAAATTCCGGCTCCCCCGCGGGAGCCGGTTTTCGTATGCGAAGATTACCCGTACATTAAAAGGGCAGGCGAACAGACGCCTGCCCTTTTTATGTGAGATTCGCTTTACTCCAGCTCGAACGCGCCGGTGTAGAGCTGGTAGTAGGTGCCCTTCTGGGCGATCAGCTCCTCGTGGGAGCCCCGCTCGATGATCCGGCCATGGTCCAGGACCATGATGCAGTCGGAGTTCATGACCGTGGACAGCCGGTGGGCGATGACGAAGGTGGTCCGGCCCTGCATCAACGCGTCCATGCCCTTCTGGACCAGGGCCTCGGTCCGGGTATCGATGGAGGAGGTGGCCTCGTCCAGGATCATCACCGGGGGGTCCGCCACCGCCGCCCGGGCAATGGCGATCAGCTGCCGCTGGCCCTGGCTTAAGCGGGCCGCGTTGCCGGTGAGCATGGTGTTATAGCCCTCCGGCAGGCGGGTGATAAAGTCGTGGGCGTTGGCCAGCTTGGCCGCCCGGATGCAGTCCTCGTCGCTGGCCTGGAGGTTGCCGTAGCGGATGTTGTCCATCACCGTGCCGGTAAACAGGTTGGTGTCCTGTAGCACGATGCCCAGGCTTCGGCGGAGGTCCGGCTTGCGGATCTTGTTGATGTTGATGCCGTCGTAGCGGATCTTGCCGTCGGCAATGTCGTAGAACCGGTTGATCAGGTTGGTGATGGTGGTCTTCCCCGCGCCGGTGGCCCCCACGAAAGCCACCTTCTGGCCCGGGTTGGCGTAGAGGGTCACGTCGTGAAGCACCGTCTTGTCCGGGACGTAGCCAAAGTCCACGTTGTACATGGTGATGTCGCCCCGGAGGGGAACGTAGGTCACGGTGCCGTCGGCCTGATGGGGATGCTTCCAGGCCCACTGGCCCGTCCGCTCCGGGCACTCGGTGACGGCGCCGTCGGGGGTGATGCGGGCGTTGACCAGGGTGACATAGCCATGGTCCTCCTCGCTTTGCTCATCCATCAGCTCAAAGACCCGCTCCGCGCCGGCCAGGGCCATGACGATGGCGTTGATCTGGTTGCTCACCTGGCCGATGGGCATATTGAAGGACCGGCTCAGCAGCAGAAAGCTGGCAAGGGCGGCGGGGGTCAGCACGCTCTGGTTCGACGTCACGGCGATAATGCCGCCGGCGATGGCCAGGATGGCGTACTGGATGTAGCCTAAGTTATTGTTGATGGGGCCCATCATATTGGAATAGGCCCCGGCCTTGAAGGCGTTGGAGCGGAGGTCGTCGTTGAGCTGATCGAACTCCTTTTTGGTCACGTCCTCGTGGCAGAAAACCTTGACCACCTTCTGGCCGTTGATCATCTCCTCCACATAGCCGTTCACCGCGCCCAGGGACTTCTGCTGGTTCAGGAAGAACCGGGCGGACTTGCCGGCGATAACCCGCGTGACGTAGAAAATTCCGATTACCGACAAAATGACCAGCAGCGTCAGCAGCGGCGATTTGAAGAGCATGGCCAGGAACACCACCACGATGGTGGTCACGGAGGAAATGCACTGGGGGATGGACTGGGAGATCATCTGCCGCAGGGTGTCGATATCGTTGGTGTAGCGGCTCATGATGTCGCCCACGGTGTGGGTGTCGAAATAGCGGATGGGCAGGGTCTGCATATGGGTGAACAGCTCATCCCGGATCTTCTTTTGGGTCCCCTGGCTCACCCGGATCATCAGGAAGTTGGACAGGAAGGACCCCACCATGCCCACCAGGTACACGCAGGCCATGCCCACCAGGAACCGGATCAGCGGGCCATAGTCCGGGGCCGCCTGACCCAGAAGGGGGGTGACATAGTCGTCCACCAGATATTCCAGGGACTTGTTGCTGGCCACCTGGGCCAGGGTGGTCAGCAGGATGCACACGCATACCACGATGATGGTGCCGAGGTAGGGCTTCATATACCGGAACAGCCGGGCAAGGGTCTGCATGGGATTCTTGGCCATGCGGCCGTCGCCACGAAATTTGACAGGGGGCATCTCACTTCCCTCCCTTCGTCTGGGACTGGTAGACCTCCTGGTAAATGGGAGAAGTCTCCAGCAGCTCCTCGTGCTTGCCGGCGGCGGCGATCTTGCCGCCGTCCAGCACCAGGATCAGGTCCGCGTCCTCCACGGAGGCCACCCGCTGGGCAATGATCAGCTTGGTGGTGCCGGGGATCTCCTCCCGGAAGGCCTTGCGGATCATGGCGTCGGTGTGGGTGTCCACGGCGGAGGTGGAGTCGTCCAGGATCAGAATCTTGGGCTTTTTCAGCAGGGCCCGGGCAATGCACAGCCGCTGTTTCTGGCCGCCGGAGACGTTGGCGCCGCCCTGCTCGATGTGGGTATCGTATTTGTCGGGGAAGGTCTGGATAAACTCGTCGGCGCAGGCCAGGCGGCAGGCGTGGACCATTTCCTCGTCGGTGGCGTCGGGGTTGCCCCAGCGGAGATTTTCCTTAATGGTGCCGGAGAACAGCTCGTTCTTCTGCAGCACCATGGCCACCTGCTCCCGGAGGGCGCGGATGTCGTAGTCCCGCACGTCCACGCCGCCCACCTTCACCGCGCCGCCGGTGGCGTCGTAGAGCCGGGGGATCAGCTGGACCAGGGTGGACTTGGCCGAGCCGGTGCCCCCCAGGATGCCCACGGTCTGGCCCGGGGCGATGTGCAGGTCGATGTCCTCCAGGGCGTTCCGGCCGGCGGTAGCGGAATAGCGGAAGGACACGTTCTCAAAGTCGATGGACCCGTCCTTTACCTCAGCCACCGGGTTCTCCGGGTTCCGAAGCTCCGGCTCCTCCACCAGGATCTCATAGGTCCGGTGCAGGGGGGCCCGGCTCATGGTCAGGGTCACAAAGACCATGGAGAGCATCATCAAGCCGCTTAAAATCTGGGTGGTGTAGGTAAACATGGAGGTCAGGCCGCCGGTGGTCAGGCCCCCCAGGGCGTCGGAGTTGCCGGAGGCCACGATGTAAGTGGCGCCCAGATAGGAAATGGCAATGACGCAGGTGTAGACGCACAGCTGCATCAGGGGGTTGGAGAAGGCCATGATCCCCTCGGCCTTGCAGAAGTCGTCGTAGATCTTCTGGGAGATGGTGGTGAACTTCTCCGTCTCCCGCTCCTCCCGGACGAAGGACTTGACCACCCGGATGCCGTGGAGGTTCTCCTGGATCACGTTGTTCAGCTTGTCGTAGGTCTTGAACACCCGCTCGAAGATGCTGTGGACCAGGGTGACGAAGACGAACATCCCCACCGCCAGCAGCGGCAGCACCACCACATACACCACGCACAGCTTGGGGCTGATCCGGTAGGCCATGATGCTGGCCAAAATCAGCATCATGGGGCAGCGGATGGCCATGCGGATGGACATTTGGAAGGTCATCTGCAAATTGGCCACGTCGGTGGTCAGCCGGGTGACGATGCTGGAGGTGGAAAATTTGTCGATATTGGCAAAGTCGAAGGTCTGCACCTTATAATACATATCATGGCGCAGGTTCCGGGCGAAGCCCGTGCCGGCGTAGGACGCCAAAATGGCGGACAGCCCGCCGAAGCACAGCGAGCACACCGCGCACAGGGCCAGCAGCCCCCCCTGCCGGACCACAAAGCCGATGTCTCCCACATCGATGCCCTTGTCGATGAGGTCCTTCATCAGCGTGGGGATCAGCACCTCCATGGCCACCTCCCCGATCATGCACACAGGGCTCATCAGGGCGGCCAGGGCGTATTCCCGGATGCACCGGGCCAGTCGTTTGATCATCGCGTTACGATTCCTCCTTCATTACTTGACTGCCCATATTGGCGATGGCCCGATCCAGCAGCGCCACAAACTGCTGCTGCTCCTCCAGGGTAAAGTCCTGGATCATCCTCTCCTCGATGCCGGCGATGCACTCCAGCATATGGGCATGAACGGCGGCGGCCTTCTCCGTCAGGTAGACCCGCTTGCAGCGCCGGTCCGTCTCGTCGGGCTTAAACTCCAGAAAGCCCTTCTTCTCCAGCCGGGACAGGATCCCTGCCGTGCAGGCATGGCTTAAGTGGAACGCCTCCTCGATGTCCCGGGGGCATTTGGCCTCCTGCTGCCGGCTTAAATACCCCAGCACCACCCCCTGGGAGGCGGTGAGCTCCATTTGGGACAGGGCCTCGCTCATCATCTGGTCCGTGGCCCAGTGGAGGGCCCGGATCCGTGGGATCTTTCGTTTCAAAAAACTACCACCTTCTACTTATGTCGCATGGGACACATTTTAACACAGCCCTCCGGAAAATGCAAGCCCCAAATAAGAAAATTTGACAAAAATTAACGGATTATTTTAGGCAGAATATCCAAGGATTGATTTTCCGTCCCGGTTGTGCTATGCTAGAGTCCAAGGAGGCGGCGGAAATGTACGCGGATTGTCACATCCATATGGTCCTGGACGGCCTGGACTGGCGGGCCGCCATCCGGCGGCACGAAAAGGAGCCGGACCTCGGTTTCATCCGGGCCGCGCTGGAGGCCTACCGGGCCGGGGGCTTTACCTACCTCCGGGACGGAGGCGACCGCTGGGGCGTAGGGGCCGCCGCCCGGGAGCTGGCCCCCAGCTATGGCATCACCTACCGCACCCCCCTGGCCCCCCTGCACAAGGCGGGGCACTACGGCGGCTTTATCGGCCGGCGCTTTGCCGATTTGGCGGAATTTACCGCCCTGGCCAAGGAAACGGCGGCGGAAGGCGGCGATTTTCTCAAGATCATGATCTCCGGGCTGATGGATTTTTCCCAGCCCGGGGTGCTGACGGAGCCGGGGCTGGACCCGGCGGAAATTCGGACACTGGTCACGGCGGGCAAAAATTTGGGGCTGGCCGTGATGGTCCACGGCAACGGGGACGCCCAAGTAGAGGCCGCCGCCCGGGCCGGGGCGGCGTCGGTGGAGCATGGGGCCTACCTGGGGGAGGCGGCGCTGACCGCCATGGCGGAAATGGGGACGGTGTGGGTGCCCACCCTGTCCACCATTGGCAATCTCCGGGGCAAGGGCCGGTATCCCGACCCGGCGGTGGAGGAAATTTTGGCGGGGGCCATGGAGAATGTTCGCCGCTTCGCCGCCATGGGGGGCCTGATCGCCCCGGGCACCGACGCGGGGGCCTGGGCGGTGCCCCATGGGGGCACCCAGGAATACGCCCTTCTGGCCCAGGCCATCGGCCCGGGATGGGAGGCGGCGCTGGAAAAGGGCGTGGCCGTCCTTCGGGAGCGGTTCTAAAAGGAAAGGCGGCAGGGTTTCCCCTGCCGCCGCGGTTTATTTCCTTCTTTTCCAGCGCCAGAGGGCCAGCCCCGCCAGGATCGCCACCCCCAAAAAATAGGGGATCCCCGGCAGAAGAAACGCCACCCAGGCTGGGGCGCTCGCCAGCGGGCTCCTCTGAAGTCTGGTAAAGTCCAGGGCCACATGGAAGCACATTCCGCACAGCAGCAGCCAGGCCCCGCCGGAAAGAGCGGCGGCCCATCCATCCCGGACGCGCCCGCCCCGCCGCCGCCACAGCCACACTGCCAGCAGGCCGCTGACTGCTAACGGCACCAGCAGGGCGCTGCCCGGCAGCAATGAAACCCAGGCCGGGGCGCTGTCCCCCGTCCGGCAGAGGGCAGCGCCATAGGAAGCGCCCATTTGCGCCCCCGCCACCGGTCCCAAGAGCAGGGCCAAAAGCGTGAAAAACCACACCATGTTCAAAACCTCCTCAATCGTCCTTTCGCATACGGAGGAATCCCAGAAGCACCGCCCCCAGGCAGAGGCCGCAGAAAATGCCGTTGCCGTCCAGGGTAACGGCGGCGGAATCCGCCAGGCCCGGCTCCGGCAGGAACGCCGTCAGCGCCGCCCAGATCACCAGACCCACCACCCCCGCCAGGCACAGCCAAACGCCCCAGGACCGCTTCTTCCCGGCGGCGGGCGCTTTTTGCGTAGGGTCCGCCGGTTCCTCCGGGCGCATCAGCCGGTCCAGGGGCACCTGAAAGCAGTCGCTCAGGGCCAGGAGCTTGTCCGGCTCGGGCACCGCCCGGTCCGTCTCCCACTTGGACACCGCCTGCCGGGACACCTCCAATTTTTCAGCCAGGGCCTCCTGGGACAGACCGGCCTGCTTCCGAAGGGTGTAAATTTTTTCTCCCAGCGTCATAAGAGCCTCCTTTCGCCCATCAGTTTAGCGGAAAAAGAGCCGGCGCGCCAGCGACGGCGGCTTCCATTTCCGCAACTACCGGTTGCGTTTTTGAAGTTTTCGGATTGTTCACTTGAGATATGACAAAATCTGTGGTAAACTAGGATGGTATAGCGACAAGAAAGGAGGGTGTCCATGGCCTTCGATTACTACGATCCCGAGCAGCGCCGTCAGCGCCGGGCCGCCAAAAGGAAAGAGCGGGAGCGGGAGCAGCGTCAGCTGCGGGTCCGTCTGCTGCTGGCGGGGGTGGTGATCCTGGTGTGCGGCGGGCTGATCTTCGCCGTCAGCCAGGGCTGGATCTCCCTGGGCGAGCAGGAACCCTCCTCCATTTCCCAGACCGATCCTTCGGCCACCGAAGGGACCACCGCCCCCCGCCAGCCGGAGACGGTGATCCACATTGTGGCCGCCGGGGACGTGAACGTCACCGACACCACCGTGAACGCTGGGGACGCCGCCGGGGATTTCAGCCATGTCTTTCTGGACGTGCTGCCCCTGCTGGCCGACGCGGACCTGACCTGCGTGAATTTTGAGGGGAATCTGGTGGGCCCGCCCTACGGCTCCGCCACCTTCTCCGCCCCCCAGGCCATGATCCAGGCCCTGGCGGCGGCGGGGGTGGACGTGGTGCAGATGGCCAACTCCCGGTCCATCACCAACGGCATCTCCGGCCTGGCCACCACCATTCAGGCCATTCGCAACGCCGGCATGGAGGCGGTGGGGGCCTACGCCACCCCGGCGGAGTTCCGCAGCTCCGGGGGCTACCTTATGCGGGACATCCAGGGCATCCGGGTGGCCATCGTGGCCTTTACCAAGGGCATGAGCGGCATGGCCCTGCCGGAGGACAACGAGGACTGCGTCAACGTCCTGTACACCGACTACGACACCGAATACCAGCGCATCGACCGGGAGGGCATCACCCGGCTGCTGCGAAACATCGCCCAGGAGGAGCCGGATATCACCATCGCCCTGCTCCACTGGGGCAGCGAGTACAACGACACCATCAGCGACAGCCAGAAGGCCATTCAGGAGCTGATGTTCCAGGAGGGCGTGGACGCCATCATCGGCACCCATCCCCACTATGTCCAGCAGATCGTCTACGATCCCGAGGCGGGGACGGTGGTCGCCTATTCCCTGGGGGACCTGCTCAGCGACGCCACCCGGGCGGGTACCGAGTACGCGGTGGTTTTGGATCTGGAGATCACCAAGGACAACGAATACGACCAGACCCGGATCACGGGCTGCACCTACACCCCCATTTCCATTGTCAACGATGACAGCGGCGGCCTGCGGGTGCTGCGGATGGCGGAGGCCCTCTACGCCTACGAGAGCCGGAATGTGGACCGGGTCAGCCAGCAGACCTACGAGGACATGGTCTATGCCCAGCAGCGGGTGCGGGAGCGGGCGGAACCCACGAATCCGGAAGACGCCACCGATGGGGAGGACGAGACCACCGCCCCCGGGACCACCGCCGGAAGCACCGGCACTTCCGGGAACACGGAGGGGACCGGAACCACCGGAGACACCGGCGGCACCGAGAATACCGGAACCACCGGAGACACCGGCACTGCCGGGCAGCCCTCCACGGGGTAATTTACACAGAAAAACAGGGCCTGACCGCCTGGTCAGGCCCTGCCGCTTTTCTTTATCGGGAGTCTCCGAAGAAGTAAAGGGCCAGCATTCCCGGGCCGGAGTGGGACCCGCTGAAGGGCTCATGGGGATAGATCAGCAGCTCCTTGGGCTTGGCAATGGCGCAGATCCGCTCCGCCAGCTCCTGAGCCTCCTCCGGGCAGTCCCCATGGGAGATGCCCACCCGGCAGGCCTCTGGGTTCACCGCCTTGGTCCGGTACTTTTCCACAATGGCGTCCACGGCGCTCTTCCGGCCCCGGCACTTCCGCACGCAGACGATCCGGCCCTGCTCATCCCCCCACAGCAGGGGCTTGATGTTCAGCAGGGTCCCCACGGCGGCGCTGGCGGCGCTGATCCGACCGGAGCGGCGGAGGTACATCAGATTTTCCACGGTAAAATACTGGCACAGGTGGTCTGTGGCCTCGTTGAGCCGGGAAAAGGCGGCATCGATGGACAGGCCCTCCTTCCGCAGGTCCGCGGCCATGCAGGTCAGGATCCCCACCCCCAGGCAGGCGCCCCGGGAGTCCACGGTCCGCACCTTCCGGCCGGGAAACTCCGCCATCAGCTCGGCGGCCGCCAGGGTGGAGGCGTGGTAGGAGCCGCTGACGGCGCTGGAGAGGCCCACATAGATGACGTCCTGCCCCCGCTCCAGGAAGGGCCGGAAGTGATCGACAAAGGACTGCTGGTTAAACAGGCTGGTGGTCACCCGCCGGCCCGCCCGCAGCGCGTCGTAATAGGTCTTGGAATCAAAATCGTCAATGACGCCGCTGTACTCCACCCGCTCCCCATCCAAAAGATAGTGGCAGGGCAGCACCTGGATATCCAGCTCCTCCATGATTTTTCGGGGCAGATTGGCATTACTGTCCGTAAAAATACAATAGGACACGGAATGATCCCCTTCTTTCTAATAGATAATATTATTATACACGATTCAATCCGCAAAGTAAAGTAATTTTTAAAAATAAATGTGGAAATATTTTTTACAAGATGCTTGCATTCTTCCCCAAAAACTGCTATAATTACATTGTTATTTTAAGGAGGCGGAACCGGATGGCCTACGATCGGGAGATGTTTTTTAAAAAGCTGGCCCGTTGGCAGAAATATATGGAGAACTACTTCCTCCCCGCCTGGGAGGAGCTGCCCGATATGCCGCTGTATGTGGACCAGATCGTGACCCTGGTGGGAAAGTACCTGGACCTCATTCCCCACGATGAGAAGAATCCCATCATCACCACCAGCATCATCAACAACTATGTCCGCCTCAAGGTCATGCCCGCCCCTGTCCGGAAGCGGTACGACCGGGGCCACCTGGCCTACGCCATCATGATCTGCGCCCTGAAGCAGAGCCTGACCCTGACGGAGATCCAGAAAATTCTCCCCAACGATCTGGACGAGGAGGGGATCCGGCAGCTCTACACCGATTTCCGGGCCAGGATGCGGGACACGGCGACGGTCTTTATCGACCAGGTCAACGCCGTGGCCGCCCAGGTGCTGGACCGGGAGGACGACCAGGGCTGCGCCAGTCTGGTGCTGCACAGCGCCGTCAGCTCGGTACTGTATAAGCTGCTCACCGTGAAGCTCACGGGCCTCCAGCTCCCCCCGCCGGAGGATAAAAAATAAAAAGCAGGCGTACACGGTGGTGTACGCCTTCGTTATTCCGCCCAGCTGGGCAGCTTTTCAAAAGCCAGGGGCTTCCCCTCATGGCGGAAGGCCAGGCGGCAGCAGTAGAGCATGGGGCTGCCGTATTCGTCCCCGCCGCCGTAGCGCCGGTCCCCCGCCAGGGGGTAGCCCCGGCTGGCGAACTGGACCCGGATCTGATGGCTCCGCCCGGTCTCCAGCCGGATCCGCACCAGGCTCTCCGCCCCCGCCCGGAGACGGGTAAAGGTCAGCCGGGCCTCCCGCACACCCTTGCGGGTCCGGTTCACCACATAGACCTTGTTTGCCCGGCTGTCCCGGAACAGCAGGTCCGTCCAGAAACCGGATTCCGGAGGCGTCCCGTGGACCAGGGCCACATACTCCTTTTGGAACTCACCCTCCCGGATCTGCCGGGACAGCTCCGCCGCCGCCTGGGGCGCGCGGGCGTAGACCATCAGCCCCGCCACGTTTTTGTCCAGCCGGTGGACCGTGTACAGCTTTCCGCCGATTTGCTTCTCCAAAGCCTGGGGAAAGCCTGCCTCCGAATCCAGGCCCACCGGCTTTTCCGCCACCACCAGTCCATCGTCCAAGTAGATGGGCTCCATCAGCCCGCCTCCAGGGCCAGGGCGTTCTGGGTGCGGTACAGCCGGGCGTAGATCCCGCCCTTGGCCAGCAGCGCCTCGTGGGTGCCGGTCTCGGTGATCAGGCCGTCGGAAATGGCCACGATCCGGTCCGCCCCCCGCACCGTAGAGAGCCGGTGGGCGATGATCAGGGTGGTGCGGCCCTTGGCCAGCTCGTCAAAGGAGTTCTGGATCTCCGCCTCCGTCACCGAGTCCAGGGCGGAGGTGGCCTCGTCCAGGATCAGAATGGGCGGGTTTTTCAGGAAAATTCGGGCAATGGCCACCCGCTGCTTCTGCCCGCCGGAGAGCAGGGTGCCCCGCTCCCCCACATAGGTCTGGAAGCCCTGGGGCATGGCCAGGATGTCGTCGTAGAGCATGGCCCTTTTGGCGGCCTCCTCCACCTCTTCCCGGGTAGCGCCGGGCTTGCCATAGCGGATATTCTCGAAAATGGTGTCGGCAAACAGGAACACGTCCTGCTGCACGATGCCGATCTGCTCGTGGAGGGACTGCTGGGTGACCTGGCGCACATCGATCCCGTCGATGGAGATGCTGCCGGCGGTCACGTCGTAAAACCGGGGGATCAGCTGGCAAAGGGTGGTCTTGCCCCCGCCGGAGGGGCCCACGACCCCCACCGTCTCCCCCGGGGCCACCTCCAGGCTCACGCCCCGGAGCACTTCGTTCTCCCCGTCGTAGGTGAAGTGGACGTCCTTTATGGACACCCGGCCCTGAACATGGGTCAGCGGCTGGGCGTCCGGGGCGTCCTTCAGGGTGGGCTCGGTGCCCATCACCTCCACAAACCGGTGGAGCCCGGCGAAGCCGTTGGCAAACATTTCGGAAAAATTCGCCAGCTTCCGCATGGGGGAGACGAAGGTGGCGATGTACAGGCTGAAGGTCAGCAGGTCCCGGTAGTCCATCCGCCCGGCCATGATCAGATAGCCGCCGTAGCCGATGACCACCACGTTCAAAATGGACAGGAAAAACTCCATGGCGCAGTTGAACCGGCCCATAGCCCGGTGAAAGCCCCGCTTGGAGGTCTTGAACTGCTCGTTGGCGGCGGCGAACCGGGCGGCCTCCACCGGCTCGTTGGCGAAGGCCTTGGCGGTGCGGATGCCGGAGAGGCTGGACTCGATCTCGGCGTTGATATGACCGGTCTTCTGCTTCACGGCGGCGGAGGCGGCCCGCATATCCTTCCGCATGAAGGCCACCACCGCCACAAATATGGGGATCAGCGCCGCCACGATCAGCGCCAGCCGCCACTGAATGGTGGACAGCACCACCAGGGCCCCTAAAATGGTGACTACGGAGGTCAGCAGGTCCTCCGGGCCGTGGTGGGCCAGCTCCGTCAGGTCGAACAGGTCGGCGGTGAGGCGGCTCATCAGCTGGCCGGTGCGGTTTCTGTCGTAGAAGTCAAAGCTCAGCTCCTGCATATGCCGGAACAGGTCCGCCCGGATGTCCGCCTCCACCCGGATGCCGAAGGTGTGGCCATAGTAGCAGACGATGTAATATAGCCCCGCCCGGAGCAGATAGCACAGCCCGGCGGCGGCCATAATGGTGAAAAAGGCGCGGTACAGGGAGTTGGGCAGCAGCTCATACAGCGCCGTGCGGGTGATCAGGGGGAAGGCCAGGTCCACCCCGGCGATCAGGCAGGCGCAGGAGATATCCAGGAGAAACAGCGGCAGATGCCTGCGGAAATACCCCAGGAAAATCAGCAGCGGCGATTTGGTTTGATAGTCTTTCGCGGTCATAGCGGGGCTCCTTTTGGGTCTGGAAATTGAAAACAAATGGGACGCAGCAGTTTGCAGCTATTATACACGAATTTTTTGACCCTGAAAAGAGGGGGAATACGCCAAATTTTCCGGGAAAAACTCCTTCTTTTTGGATAAAATGCGTTGAGCCCTCCCTTTTCCCGAGGCAATATGCACAAATTTAAGTGACGAATTTTTCCGCGCTTCACATTTTCTTAATAAAATTGCGCTTACTTCTTTAATACTCCCCGGTTATACTATAGACATACAAAGGTAAATGCTCTGTGATGTGTTTGAAGTGTTTTCATTTTTATTACCTCTCTTTTTTCTCTCTGAAATACCCGGCACCGTCTGGTCAACGGTGCCGGGTACTTCTTTTTTAACAATATGAAAACTATGGAAAACCGACTTGAAATCCGGCAAAACCTGTGCTATACTGTATAAGGTTTTCGTGAAACCTGTAAAGGGAGGAAAATTTAAATGAAGCGTTCCTTGAGCATTTTGCTGTTGATTGCGTTCTGCTGCGTCTTCCTGGTCAGCGGCTATTTCCTCGTGGAGTACATCTACCAGTCTATACATAGCGCCAACCAATTTGTTGACCTTGAAAACTTGCACAATCGCCCCAGCATCACCCCCTCCGGCACCGGCTCCAACATCGGTAATGACCCCACCGATCCGGACGCCACCGGCTCCACCGATTCTACCGAGGCTACCGAGCCCCCCTTCGTGGATCAGCTGATCACCATCGAGGACCCCATCACCAAAGAGGATCGGGTCATCTGGCAGTCCATGGCGGAGCTGTACCGGCTGAATACGGACATCGTGGGCTACATTTCCGCCCCCGGCGTCCTCCAGATGGACTACCCCGTGATGCAGCACCCGGATTCCAAGGATTACTATCTGCAAAAGGACTTTTATAAGGCCTACTCCACCCACGGCTGCCTCTATGTGAAGGAGGACTGCGACGTTGTGACGCCCTCCGACAACCTGACCATTTACGGCCACAATATGAAGGACGGCTCCATGTTCGCCGGGCTCCTGCAATATCAATACGAGGATTTCTACAAGGCCCATCCCACCTTCACCTTTGAGACCCTGACGGAAAAATATGAGTACCAGATCATCGCGGTATTCAAAACCTCCGGATACACCTCCGAGGGCGGCTATCCCTACCACAAGTTCGTGAACGCCAGCAGCGAGGCGGAGTTCAACGAGTTCATCAGCGCGATCAAGGATTCGAGCCGGCAGTTCTACGATACCGGCGTCACCGCCCAGTACGGGGACAAGCTGATCACCCTGTCCACCTGCGAATACACCTTGAACAACGGCCGGTTTGTGGTCGTCGCCAAGCGGATCGTCCCGCCGGAGACCACCGATTCCACCCAGGGTGAATAAGGATTCAACATTCAGCCGCCGCCCAGAGATACCGGGCGGCGGCTTTTTACACAGAAAGGAAGGACGTACCATGATCAATCTGGGGCACCTGAATTGGGAGGAGCTGGGGATGAAGGACGCCCGGGAATGGGTGTCGAACTTGGTCGAAGGGCAGGTCCCGGTGTGGTACATTCCCGCGGGGGATCTGTACCGCTTCCGCACGGCAGGATAGCCTTACCGGCGCCGCTGGCCGTTTCGGCGGCGCAGGGCGTCGGGAACGGCCTGTGCCCGCCGGTACAGATACATGGCGGCGGCGCTGACCGGCACCCACAGCAACGTAAAGGGCAGGCAGATCTGCCCCATAAAGTTCAGCGGAAGCCCCCGGTAGTCCCAAACGCCGTAATCCCGATTCACCAGCAGGCCGGTGACCAGCTCCACCCCCGTCACCGCCCCGGCCCCCGCCGCCCACCGGGCGGGCAGGGGCAGACGGACCCGGTCCAGCCGCCCCAGGATCAAAAAACAGCTTCCCCCGGCAAAAAACATGCTGACATGACTCCATCCCCGCCAGAGCAGCTCCAGCAGCACATAGCCCCCGCCGCCCAGCACAAAAAGGCCGGCTTTTTCCATGAATTTCATTTCTTTCACCTCAAAAAACATTCTTGCCAAAAATCCCTGGAAAAATTCCCGGATTTCCCTTGACAAACCCTGCTTTCTTGGCTATAATAAGGAAGCTGTTTCGGCGGTGTCTTATCCCCGAGACCACATGGCGGCATAACTCAGTTGGTAGAGTAGCCGGTTCATACCCGGTATGTCATCTGTTCGAATCAGATTGCCGCTACCAGGCCCGTTGGTCAAGCGGTTAAGACACCGCCCTTTCACGGCGGTAACATGGGTTCGATTCCCGTACGGGTCACCAGATTATGAAGGCCGAAAAGCCTTGGAAATCCAAGGCTTTTCGGTTTTTTCATATTTTTTAAGCGTTTTCAGTGTTTCCGTTGCGCAAAAAAGAGAGCCGCATTTCTGCGACTCTCTTCCTGTAGGTTGGTGCTTTGGCAGGCGTGGCATTCTCCTGCATCTCTCGGGTTTCCCCTGTCAGTACCATCGGCGTGTGGCTGCCACGAAATTGACCACCTCAAAGCACCTATCTATTGTATCTATATTATAATCGCATTATTCAAATTTGTAAAGGACTTTTTTAGTCCGCAGGTAACGCTTAAATCGCTTTTCTTCTACTTTTAAGAACGTAATTGCTGAATTTTTATATCCTGGTTTATCTCCCTCTACAGCAAGCCGTAAAATCAACTGGAACCGTTCCTCATCTTTCACATATTCCTTCAAGATAAATGCTGTGTCTGGTTTATTGGCCTCCAATATGTATTGTGGATTTTCCAGTATATCTTAATATAAACGGAATATCTTTCAAAATCCTGTGGGTGCCTTTCTCGAATATGCTGTATACGTTCATCTGTTATAACGACCTCGTCTGTTCTAATGCGGTCGGAAACAACTTTATATTTTTCAATATCGATCTTTCCGATACGCTGCACGGCCGCTCCCCCCATCATCTGTCACCTTTTCATTTATTATAGCAAATTAGGGGGAAATATCAATGTTTTCTTCGCCTTTTGCGTCCTCTATTTACTTTTTGTCGGTTCCCAGCAAAGCCGCACGCTGTCCCCCATTTCAATGAGCGATCGCGCCGGCGCCCTTGGGGGAGGGTGCCGGCGTTTTTATGACCGCCTGGCTTCCCAGGCGCCTTTTCGCGTTATTTCAGCAGCAGGTAGAGCCAGTAGACCACCCCGTACAGCACGCTGGCGCAGAGTCCGTAGACGATCACCGGCCCGGCGATGGTGAACATCTTCGCCGCCACCCCCAGCACAAAGCCCTCTGCTTGTGTCAAGTAGTGACCAACAAATTATTTTTTCCTTATTTTGGGCAGAACTGGCATTGCCATTGTTGGTCTTACCAGTACACACACATATAACCCCTTGTGATATTGTATGACCAACTCCTACGCATCTGCTAATGCAACAGTAGCCGGAACACGGAGATCCGCCATAATATCTCTGCATTTCCACCCGATCTCAATGCGTCCATGCGGGTAGACCCGGATATATTCCACCAACTTTTGGATGACTGCAGGGTCATAACTTTCCAACTGCATGATTTTATTTCCGCTTTCCTGGACCGGGCGCAAATGCTGCTTCTTTTCCAGCAAAGCCCTCATCGCTTCTTCCTGCTGACGTACTTGTTCAGCCAGTCGCTTAACTGTGTCGTTGTGATCCTGCCGTACCTGCACAAACTGATCCTTTGTCAGTTTCCCATCTCGATACTCCTCGTAGAGATCATATTTGCTGTTCTCTAAATGCTTTATTTGACTACGAAGCTCCCTGAGTTTTCTTTCGGTGACATGCTCTTCATCCTGACTCTTGGCAAGCATAATGGATTGCTGTTCCAATAACAGAGCGGAGAAATACTGCACAGACTTTAGCGCATTTCTCTTAATCGCCTCAAAATCCTCATGAATTTCGGAGCAGTCTGAATCCGGATCACTTCTTGATTTCATGCAAAACAAATGTGTTACCCTTCCCTTAGATTTTTGGAGCTTTCTTCCACAGAATCCGCACACGAACAGGTTATTCTTTCGATCTCCAGACGTGTTATTATTTATGGTTTTTACGCGACTTTGCAAGGAAAGACGCGCTTTCTCAAAAATCTCATCTGAAACAATCGCTTCATGCGTACCTGGCACAATAATCCAGTCTTCTCTGGGAATAGCCTTAATCTTATTAGTGCGAATCCCCACACTTTCAACTGTTCCGGATACCATCTTTCCCGTGTAGCGTTCATCGTTGAGGATTTTTCTTATAGTTCCCGGAATCCAAAGCGGTTCGTCTCCCATCTGATGCCCATTATAAACAGTTCCAAGCTGCTTTTTCCGCACGACAGGCGGTGGAACGCGCTCCTCATTGAGCCTCTGTGCAATCTGTGCCGTTGTCTTTCCTGCTATGCAGAGTTTGAATATCCTTTCTACAACAGGACGAACTTCCTCATCGACGATTAGGTGTCGCTTATTCTCAGGATCAACCAAATATCCATAAAAACCACCGGAGCCGCAATAATCACCGCGGCGATTTCTTGTTTTAATCGCGCTTCGCACCTTAACTGAAAGATCTTTGCTGTATAATCCATTGATCAGATTTCGGAGCGCAAGTTCCAGACCTCCGGTTGTCCCGATATAATTTCTACTGTCAAAGCCTTCGTTGACGGCAATAAATCTCGTACCGAAAAGAGGTAGAATCAACTCCAGATATGCGCCCACTTCCAGGTATTCACGCCCAAACCGGGACAGATCCTTGACCATAATACAATCAATTTGTCGTTCCCGTACCAGAGACATCATATCCTGAAAACGAGGCCGGTTGAAATTTGTTCCGCTATACCCGTCATCACAGAATTCAACCGCATCATATTCGTCGCGCAGAGCCTCATGGGCTCGATAGTAATCGGCGAGCAATTTTCTCTGATTACTGACACTGTTGCTTTCTGTTTTTGAAGCAGATGTTTTCAAATCCCCATCTTCCACAGAAAGACGTATATAAAAGGCAAGACGCTTTTTACACGGCATATTTCTGCACCTCCTTTTGGCGCATCGCCGCCAGGTGAATCACCTCGTCTATTTCATCCTTAAAATTGAAACTGATTTCCACATGGCCGTCATTGAAAAGCGTCATTTCATCTATAAAGGCATTTACCATTTCAGCATCCAGACTTTCAACATCTTGATACCGCTGGATCAGTGCGGCCCAGTGCCCCGTCTCGGCATATTGCGGATTATATTGCTCGGCTTTATCCTCAAGTTCCTTCAATAAAATTCTAAGCTCATCCGCTTTACCCGCCTGTATCTGACTCATCTCAAAATAATCTTCTCTGCTGATTATGCCATTCGCCATATCTTCATACAGATTGGATTTTCGCTCCATACAATGATCAATCTCTCGCTTTACGGCCTGAATCTGATCAGAAAGAACCCGGTATTTCGTCTTGCTGCCTTCTTTCTTATTTAGTTCCACGATCATGGACCGTGCGTCAGCAAACAGCTGCATCTGTGCCTTTATCAGACGAAGCGCCACGCCTTCTACATCCGCCTGTTTAACAGCCTTTTTGGGACAATAAGAGGAATTGTAGTTATCATGTAGAGTGCAGTAGTACCACCATGTGTCTTCACCTTGCTTACCTTTCTTACGGCGAAGAAACATAGCCTTACCGCATTCACCACAACGCAGATGTCCCTTGAATATGCTTGCCCTTTTGCTTTTGCAGTTCACTTTGGTAACTAAGCCATGTTCTTCTTTTGTCTGCGCTAAGTATGCCTGCGCTTTGCTGAACAATTCCTCTGTCACAATCGGTTCATGGGTTCCCTTTGTAATGATCCATTCCTCCTTTGGGAGAGGATTTGAACCCTTTTTTCCAGTCGTATAGTAGGATGAACGATATTTCCCACTTACCATCCACCCGAGATATAACTGACTATCAAGAATTCGCCGCACGGTTGGCATATACCATTTTGAATTTCTAAAATGATCCGTTTTTGCCACGCCACGATTATACATAATTCTTCCAGGTGACGGTATGCCTTTTTCATTTAGTGTTGTTGCAATGTAATGAAGAGTTCCTCCTTCAGCCAACATCTCAAACATTTCTCTTACTACCGGCGCCGTCTCATGATCAATTATTAAATGATGCTTATCAAGAGGATCGATCAGATATCCGTATGGCGCACGACTTCCCGAAAATTTGCCCTGCTGCTGGATTGAACGCATGGTAGAGCAGATCTTTTTTGAAATGTCCTTGGCATACATCTCATTTGCCATGTTTTGAAGCTGGACAGAAATATCAGCCTGCTGGTATTTAGAGTCAAACTGGTTTGTAACGGCAATAAATCGAACTCCGAGAAACGGGAATACCATTTCAATATACTCACCTGATTCAATGAAGTTACGGCCCAGTCTGGACAGATCTTTTACAATTACACAGTTGACCTTCTTATCCCGAATATCGTTCATCATTCGGGCAAATTCCGGACGGTTGAAATCCGTTCCGGTTATATCATCGTCGCAATATATATCGAAAATTTCAATATCAGTCTGCTCCGATACATAATCCTTCAGGAGCTGAATCTGTGTTCCAATAGAATCAGCTTCAATTTTCCGCTCATTCTCCACAGAAATTCTGACATATAAGGCAGCTGAGTAGGCAGCCGTTTTATTGACGATAGGAACTTCTGCTATTGTGCCATTCTTTCGACTCTTGCGGGCCATAAGCTCACCTCCTCGTTATTGGTGTAATATTCCTTTACCATATCAAGCAGTTTCCCGTAATCCTGTTCGTGAGAGAAGTCTACACTAATGCGTTTTCCTTCATACACGGACACTTTATCAATCAAACGTACTGCTGCCACTCGTTCCAGGCTTTGCAGATTCTGATACTGGGTGTAAGCACGAATCCACCCTTGTTCCTCTTTGCCCTCACGCAGAAACATAGATAGTTCTCTTTGCAGCTGCCCCTGAGCTGTGATTGCCTGCCTGATTTTTGAATCGAACCGCCCAGATATGTCAAAATAGTCGTCCTTGCTTAACACGCCGTCTTTCATATCTTCATAGGCTGATACTTTCAGCCTCCGATATCTCTCAAGCTCTTCATCGACGGCAACAAGTCGATTTTTAATCTTTTCACCGCTATATGTCATTGTCGGCCTATCTTTAATCGCCTTCATGCAGTCAAGCATTTCTGTAATCATGCGAATATGTTCCTGCATGATTCTCAGGACATCCTGCTCCAACACCTTTTCGGATATCTGATGACTGCTGCAAGCGCCGGTTTTTTTGTGGTTTCCACATATATAGTAGGCAAACTTTTTCCCGCCAGAGGAAGTGGTCTTGCGTACCATATTCCCATGGCAATCACCGCATATCACCAATCCAGCAAGGGGCAAAACACGATCCGATTTTTGAGATGTCCGTGTATCCAGTTCTAATAATCGCTGTACAACGGAGAATGTTTCTGAATCAATGATAGGTTCGTGAGCGTTTTCCACTACGGCCCATTTATCCTGTTCATTTACAATCACGGTTTTTATTTTATAATTTGGACGGGTACGCACACCTTGTACCAAAGTCCCGGTGTACACCGGATTTGTCAGAATTCGTCTCACCGCTACCGGCGTCCACTGTGCCTGTTCATTGGTCTTAAAGGTAGTGTTGAAGGATAACCCTTTACTCCTTTTATACTCCATAGGGGACAAGATGCCCTGTTCGATGAGGCGTTTGCAGATCGCATCGTTGTTCAGGCCCTCAAGTTTCCAGTGAAAAATATCTTTTACGACCTCCGCTGCATAAGGGTCGATTACCAATTGATTTTTGTCCTCTTCGGATTTCGTATATCCGTATGGAGCAAATGCCCCAATAAATTCCCCATTTTTACGCTTTACTTGAAGTTGGCTGCGAATCTTGATAGAAATATCCCTACAGTAATTGTCGTTCATCAGATTCTTGAGCATAATATTGAAGTCGGCACTCCCTGTTCCGGTTATCGTATCAATGTTGTCATTGATTGCGATCAGCCGAACTCCATAACATGGAAAAAGACGATCGATATACTTTCCGGCATTGATATACTCTCTGCCGAAACGGGACAGATCTTTCACAATGACACAGTTCACCGATCCAGCCCGGATGTCTTCCAACATCCTCTGGAATGCGGGACGGTCATAGTCTGTTCCAGTATAACCATCGTCTTCAGGTATAGAAACAATTTCAATATCATCCTTGCCCTGTACAAAGTCAAGGATCAACTGCTTTTGATTCTTAATACTATTACTCTCGTCCTTTTCACCTCTGCTTCGTTCGATATCTTCTTTAGACAAGCGAACATAAGCCGCAGCCTTGTAAAGAACGCGGTTTTTCACATCCATATTCTCACTCCTTCAGTCATATTACCAGCGCACCGACAATTGACTTCCGGGGTGATTTTGATTTAGTCCACCCGTATTCTATCACAAAGTTGCGGCTCTTTCTACTGGTTTTCAAAATTTCCATTATTTACATCATGAAGATCTCAGCAGGTTCTCAAAATTCTGCTGAAACGATGGCCCTTCTGAGCGATAGTTTACCTTGACAGCGACATCTCCGATACGAAAGCAGTATGGATTTCCTATCTGCTGGACAAAGCTGCAGATTCGTTCCGGTATAGGCTTCGTATCATCTATATGAACACTGTCCAAATCGACAAGGGTACTCTTATCCACTGTCCGAATGTCTACATTCTTCATTGCCTCCAAGGCATCATAGTCTGGTAGTTTCATAACTGCTCCTTTCTCTTTGATACAGTAAATTATTTCCTTTTAGGCGCTTGCTTATTCAAAACGCGAAACCTTTATAAAAATGCCATTTTCCGACGCCTGCGGCGAACAGGTCCATAGAAATCTCATCTCCCCGCCTTCATTGTGGCCGGGCCG
>CANQQU010000022.1 GCA_947626085.1 uncultured Oscillospiraceae bacterium | reverse complement strand
GAGGTCGGGGCGATCGACGGTCGGCAGAATCGGATCGTAGATCTGCCCGCCCGTCAGCGGCGTCCCGGGTTCCCCGTTCCCGTCGGCGTTTGCGTTGAATCCGAAGTTGAGGGATTTTGTGAGGTAGCGCGTGGTGGTCTTGAAGGGGGACACGACGACGTTTTCGCTGGTCTCCCCTTCCGGCTTGCTGACGACGATGGTATAAGCGTCAAGGGCGACGTGGGACTCGTGCGCGGCCTCGCTGTGGCTCCAGCTTCCGCTTCCCGCGTTTTCCAGCGCGACCGTCGCGATCTCTCCCGGCTCTCCGTTCAGGATTCCGTCGGTATTTTCGGCGGCGGCGACCTCCGCCACGGGGATCAGCTCGGCGTCCTGCGCCCAGTAGGTCCGGCTTCCGGCGGGTCTGCTCTCTACCTCCGGTCGGTAGCTGTCGCGATTGGACGCTCCGGGCGTCGGATCGGTCACCAAATCGCTGTGCTCCGGATCCACAAAGGTGGTCACGCCGTTGGGGCGGAACATCTTATCATAGGCCTCGGAGTCGATGGCATACGGCCCGGCATAGCCCTCTTCCCTGCCGTCATATTCCTTGTTCTGGTAGAGTCTCCGGACGTGCTGTGTCGTCTCGCTGTCGGTCTTGATGGGCGGCAGATAGAGGTAGTACAGCGGTTCGCTCTGTTCGACTCTCTGCGTCACGTCCACCTCTCCGCTCTCAGTTCTCGGCAGGGAGCCGTCCTCGGCGGCCTTATAGTAGACGGGGCTTCCGTCCGGCCATACCTCGTCCCCGTTGGTCACCACCATCGTGGCAGTCTGCGTGCTACCAAGGCTTCCCTCAATCCTAGACGAGACAAACAGTGCGCGGTTGCTGTTGTTGTCGAGAACCAAGTCGCTGTTGTCGGTCAGCACGTCGATGTAGGCAAGCTGGCGCTCCCACACCTTTCCGAACTCGTTGTACTGTGTGAGAATGGCGTTCCGCGTGCCGGTGAGGCCCTGCACGTAAATCTGGAAATTGAACTCCTCGTTCTTCTGCCTGTCGTTGAGGAAGAATCCTTCCGGCAGCTCGAGCATTTTGGTAACATGGAGCATCTCGTTTGCGATTTCGAGATAGCCGTTGTTGCCCATGTAGCTGTTCAGAATGGCCTCGTCGCCGATGCCGGAGTTGTCGGACACGACGGGAACGTAGTAGTTCCATGCCGTCCCGGTTACGTTGCTCCCCTTTGTGTGGAGGTTGTTCGCCATGTTTCCGGAGCGGATGCCTCCCGGCTTCGTCGCCACCGCGAAATGGAAGGCAGCCTTGAATTCCCCCTCCTCACAGCTCCCGCTTGCATCGGTATCGGCGGCGGCCAGCGCCGTCTTGAGCTGCGCGTTCTCCCGAATGCCCAGCCAATATTCCACCTGATGCTCAAGGACGCTTACGGTCTTCGGGTTGCTGTCGTCCTCCGGCACGTCGGGGTTATAGTCCGGGTTGGGCATGGTCGTGGCCGGGTCGATTCCGCAGACGTTCTCAAGATAGTCGCGCAACTCGGCCTCCTCATACGTCAGCTTCTGCCACGTCGGCTCCCCGCGCGTCAGGTCGCCGGTGCCGGATTTGGACAGATAATCAAACTGCAGGTCGATTCCATTGTCCATCGGCGCCCAGCAGAGCATATCTCCGTTGTTGATTTTCTCCGAGACAAAGCCGGAGCCGAACTCGCTTCCGCGCCGCGCCACTACGTACTGCACCATGTGGCCTCCGTAGGCGCCGGGGATCGACTGTCCCTTTTCGTCCACGCCGGGAACGTCCTTGTCGGGCACATAGTACTCAAGCAGGATGAAGAAGTAGTCGTCGGACTCGAAGGACACCGAATCGTCTGTATAGCCGCCGTCCTCCCCCGCCTCGGAGGTAACGTGGTCGAGCAGGTCGGCCTCAAGGAACACGATCCCATTCGGGTTATACAGATACTTTGTGCCGTGGTCGTCGGTGATATAACATTTTCCGTCCGGGTCGGGGTGGGCGAGCGCCTCGGTCTTTTTCTCCTCAAAGGTCTGGCCGTTTATATAGGTGCCCATATACTCGCCGCCGGTCCAGGAACCGCCTCCGACGCTTCCGTTTTCCCAAGTCGTTTCACCGTTTCCGCCGCCGTGGGGATATTTGCTGTTCCAATCCCAATCGCCACTTCCCAAACCGTCCGGCCAATGGCGCCAATACTCGGTGTTGTCCACCGGCTCAAGCGTTCCCTCGGCGCTCTCCCGGTAGGCGTGCGCATACATCGGAAGGGGCTTCTGGAAGATATAGTAACGGTTCTCCTCGCTGGGGGAGAAGGTCATGGTGGGGTCTCCTCTTGTACGGGAGGTGACGGTGTCGGTCACGTAATTGTCGTAGGTGGTGTTGGAGTAGTAGTTGGAGATGAACCAGACGCTGTTCCTCTCCTCCACCGTGTGATCGGTGATATACTCCGCCGAAATCTTACTGAAATCCACGCCGATCTGATTTCCGCCCTCGTCCCGTAGAATCAGATTCTCTTCCAGTCCGACGGCATAGAAGAGACGCAGAGGGGTCGACTGGGCGTAATAGCGCTCCGCGTCCTCAGGATGATCCTCCCCGAGGTTTGTCTCGTAGGAGCGTACCGCCCCCTCGTCCAGCGTAATCGTTACCAGCTGAGTAGGTACCGCAGCCGCCGGAATGTTCATATAAAGGGAACGGTCGTAGCCGACGTTGGGGGCAATCACGCCGCTGTTGTCCACATAGTCGCCGGTGTCCTCAATCCAAACGCGGATATCCGAGAGTCGGTAGACGCCGGTGGTATTCTTATAGTCGTCGTTTCCGACGGGATAGTCGCCCTCCTCTTTATATTTTGCCCACAGCTCTTTCAGCTCGTTCGTGACGTCGCCAAAAATGGGGTTGCGGTGAAGCGCATTCCGGTCATCCTTCGACCCGGCAAAACGATAACAGGTGTAAACGGTATTTTTGATTTGCTCCGACAGGTTTTCCGGCAGGCCGCTCTCCGGCGCACCGACGACCGGCACGAAGGAGAGCGGCGTCTGGAAGTCGAAGCGCATTTCCCATCCGTCGGCCCTTGCTTCGTCTGCCGACTCGTAGACGGCCCCGGTGTCGGGGTCTCTTTCCGGCCACGTTCCGGAATCGTCGATGTGCAGAAATTCGTTTCCGAGGGGCGCGTCGGCGGCCTCCTCGGCGCTTCCCTTATACCATCCGAGCGGGAAGGCCACCTTTCCGTGCTCTCCCGGGCGGTGGAGGGTCATCCATTTGTCGTTCCAGTTCCAGTCGTAGACGCCTGCACGGACGAGTCCGTGCATCTCCCCGAAGAGGAGCAGGGCCATGTCGTAGACGCCTTCCCCAATGTGTGTATTCGCCGCAATGGCTCCATTCTTTATCTCCATGTAGTCCCCGAGAGGATCCTGATAAGTGATGGAGTCACTCACTCCGGCATCGTTGTTCCCGTTGAGAGGAATGAAAATCTGTCCAAACAGCTCTTGAATAATGTTTTCAAACGTATCGCCGAGGTTATCAAATCCGGTCGTATGAAAGTTTCCGGAAGGAACATAATTGATGTTCTTTTTTATGTCGTTGTCCGTAACGCCCGCGAACCATGACTTTCCGGCATACTGTGAATCGGCCATAGTCGTCGGCGCAAGGGTTATCGTGATGTCGTTCTTGTCGCTTGAGGTTGCGCTGGTGGTGTTCACCGTAAATTGCAGGTTGCTTTCTTCCCCATTCAGCCATTTCTTATAGATCTCATAGGCGGTATCGATAAATCCCGCGGTATTGTCGCTCGCCACCTGACTGCTGTCTGTAATCTCCCCGTCGCGGTCCCAAAAGTGCGCCGCCGGGTTCGGAATCGCATCGATGGTAGCCTTGACCTGTCCCTCTTCGAGGCTGTTATAGCCATTTGTATCGCTTGCGTAAATCGAGAAGCAGGATAGGTTCGCCGTTTTTCCGTTGACGCCTGCATTCCGGTGGCGGCATAATAAGCGTCCACAGCGGACTTATAATAAGCCGCCGTCATCAGCGTCTGGAAAATGACCGGCGCCGCGTCTCCCCGTCCTGTCAGCTGGGAGGCGTTCCACATGATACTGGAATTGGTGCTTTTGTTTTTGCCGTTGTATGCCAGATCGTATTTCCAGTTGACGTTGTTCCAGTTGCTGACCTTCGTTTCCCAGCCGTTTGCGCTTTCTGCCTCCGCTATTTGCTGAATCCACGCAATATCGCTCGCCTGACCGTCGGTCAGATGAATCATCGCCGGGATTCTCAGATATTCCTTGCCTCCGTTGTTTTCCCACGTCCGCTCGTTGTTCCCCGTGATGAACTGATCCATGGCCGCGGCAAAACCGGCCTGCGGGTTGGTGATGTGTCCCACGTGAAAGGCGCTCTCCGACGTTTTTCCGTCTCCCGTTGTGGCCCCTCCTGTGCCCGCCAGTAGCCGGTTTCCAGAGCCACCCGGCTCGTTGTGCGCCTCGTTGCTCGACTGTCCGGAGTTATCGGAATAGTAGTTTTCCACCTCTCCGGTTTCGCTGTTCGTCACGGCGGCGTTGACTGTGTAATGCACGCCTTGCTTGTTGTACTGACCGATAAAGCTCGTTGTGAGAATCCCGTCGGCGTTCCACTCGTAATGCCCGAGAGGCACCAGCACGGCGGCGGTGGATCCGTAAATCACGATTCCAAAACGGGAATTGGGGCTTGCCGTAAGAAGCTGATCAATAGCCTGATTGACCGAAGTAATGAGCTTGCTGATCGGTGCGTCTTTAAAATCGTCCTCATTCTCTGCGTAGCCTCCGCTAGCCAACTTACCCATCGACCCCGAGACGTCGATCACAAACATAATATCCGTCGGTGGCCATATCGAGCGCGATTTTGTTCCAATCCGTCCCGAGCGCCGGATCAAAGGCAAAAACGCTCTTGTCCGTCCAGATTCGCCCCGCATAACGGGAGCCCCATTCGGAAGAAAGAAGCTGTTTCAGATAGTCGTCCATGGTATTGGAATCGGCGATTCGATTCATAATATATTCCGCCGACGTCGGAAGCGCCGCCGACGAAAGCACCCGTCCGCAGAAATTGCAGAGCAGGGGCAACACCCAAGAGAGGCCGAGAAGAAGGGAAAAGAGCCGCTTGCCAAAATTCCGGTCGCTTCTCCTTCTCTTCCCCGCCGCTCCGTATTTTTTCTTACGTTGGGTTACTCGCATTTTCGGTTTCCTCCTTTGAGGCGGCGCACCTTCTTTTAAAAAGCGCCGTCTCCTTTTTCCTGTTTCCGATAAATTCTTAAATTGTTATGCGTTGACGCTCTGTTTTCTCAGGGCGTTTTCCGCCCAGAAGGAAAAGATTCCGTTCAGCGTCTGAAATCCGTTCTCAGCCGTTATGCTGTCGTTTTTGGCCCGTCCCTGACAAACCGGGAAGGCCGCCGTCAGAATCGACGTGAAGAAAATTTCCGCAAGCCGGGCCGTATCGGCGCCCGGAAAAACGGCCTGCCACTTCTCCGAAAGGGGTTCCCAGATGGCGCGATGGGAGGAGATGGTGTCCTCCTCGCAGAAGGAGCAGTAATAATAGCGGGTGAGGAAAAGGCAGTCCCTTTCGTGCCGGTCGGTGAGGTAATGCCAGACGGTATTCCAGAGATACCGCATCCGGCTCTCAAAGGGAAGATTTTCCTCCCAAAGCACCGAGGAGCGCCGTTCCGTCTCCTCGGCCAGACGCTTATCCTCTCTTAAAAAGGCGTCGGAGAGGAGCTTTTCCTTGCCTCCGAAAAGGCGATAGAGGTAGACGTCGGTGCTGACACCCTCCGCCTCCGCGATGACGGTACGGACGGAAATTCTTTCGATTCCGCCCTCCGCCGCGAGCTTGATCACCGCGTCGATCAACGCCTCACGCGGGTCGGCCTTGGGGTTGATTTTCTTTTTGGGTAGGGTTTTCATTCTTCCGCGCATCCTTTTTCCGAAAAAAGATTTTTTGCCCCGGCGGGGCCGTTTGAAGGACAACCGTCTTTTTTCACAGAGTTCATAACTCTGTAAAAAAGAGCGGAAAAAGCCGGTAAAAAGGGGCTTTTTCCACTTCCGACGGGAATTTTTAACGGCTTAAGTCAGAGGGCGAGCGCCTTTTTCTTTCCGGTATTTCCCACAGGGGGAGCCTCCCCGGGCTTCCCCGTTTTTCCCGTATCTCCCGGGCCTTCCGGCGCCTCCGGAATTTCCAGCTTCTCCATGTTGGCGCGTTTCAGCTCCATGGAGGAGTGAACGTACCGTTCCAGCGTGAATTTCGGGCTCGTGTGGCCGAGGATTTCGGAAAGCGACTTGATTTCAAAGCCGACCTCCACGCACCGGGTGGCGAAGGTGTGGCGAAGCGCGTGAAAATGCACCCCGTCAAGCCCGCAGTCCTCGGTGTATTTTTTCAGCCGGTATTGCAGGGTGCGCGGCTCGATATACCGGTCGCTCTCGCCGGTCAGAAGGAAGGCCTCGGGATTGCTGATCCGGAAGCGAAGGCAAAGCCCCGCCGCAAATTCGGTGAGAGGAATCACTCTTACCGATCTTCCGGTCTTCGGCTCGGCGAGGATCACCCGCGTTTTTTCCTCCGCGCCGCCGTCGAAATTCTGTAGCCGGAGCATCGTATAAGACACCGTCAGCGTCCTTTCGGCGAGGGAAATATCCCCCCAGCGCAAAGCGCAGATTTCCCCGATCCGCAGGCCGGTAAGAAGCGCCAGCAGCGCGCCGAATTTGCACTTGTCGGTATCGGTAAGCAGATAAGTGGTCAGCCGCCTCTGCTCCTCCCGCGACAGCACCCGCATTTCCCGCCGGTTCTCCTTCGGATAAAGGATTTTCACGGTGCGAAGGCCCGGCTCCTGCGTCTGCGCATACCCCATAACAGAATGAACGACGGTCAGCGTGTCCCTCACCGTCTTGGGGGAAAGGCCCTCCGCAAGAAGCTCCTGCCCGAACTGCCCGACAAGCGCCGTCGTGAGCGCCGTCATCGAACAGCCGCCAAGCCCCGGCTTTACGTGCTTTTCAAGGATCGTCCGGTATTTGACGTAGGTCGATTCCTTGACCCTCGTCCGGTTGAGAAAGAGCCATTCGTCGCAGTAAAAGCCGAAGCGGCGGCGCCTTTTTTCCTCCGGAGCGCCTCCGAGCAGAAACGCCGCCTCCGCCGCGCTTTTCTTTTCCCTCGCCTCCCGGTAGGTTCTGCCGTAGCAGGAGGCATAGCGGGCGTGGCCGGAGAGGTCGTAGCCCTTGATGTACCGCGCCTCCCAGCGTCCGTCCTTGCGTTTGTAGATGTTTTCCCCTTTTCTTGACATGGAAAATATCCTCCTTAAAAATTTTTTCTATTTTATTCTTGGATTGTGGCCTGCCTGTGACAGAAAAAAATGACGGCGAATGTCCCTTTTATCCTCTCCCTTTATCGGTAAAATGAGACAGTCTCCTCGGTTTTTGGCAGGGAATCGGGAATTTTTCGTAGAAAAATTATTAAATCTTTGTTAAAAGCATTGAAAATCGACGGCGTTTGTACTATAATGGTATCCGTATAGTTATGAACTCAGCGAAAAAAAGCCGCATCCCGACGGGGCGCGGCTTTCCTTATCCGTAAAAAAGCGGCGGCAAAGAAACCTCTGCCGTCGCTTTCGCTGTCTTATTCTTAAAACGTCGGGAAAAGGGCTTTCCCTTCCTTTCCGTCAAAAAGGGCGACCCGTGGCCGCCCCGTCTTTTCCGCCCCGAAAGCCTCTTCGGGGCTCTTCTTTTTTTCTTTATCCGGCCTGATTTTTTCTGTTCCGAAGCCGAAAATACTTCTGTCTTGTCGCCTCGCCGCCGCGAAGGTGGCGCTCGGCCTTGTTCTGCTCCAGCACTTGCTTGACGTCCCGGTACATCGCCGGATTTCTCTTTTCCAGCCGCTCGGTGATATCCTTGTGAACCGTGGATTTGCTGACGCCGAATTTCGCGGCGGCGGCGCGGACCGTGTCGCCGGTGTCGATGATGTATTCGGCGAGCAGCTCGCACCTGTCCTTTCCGTTGTCATCCTCGGGTCTCATATTCCGTATCCGCCCCCAAACAGTGAGTTTGATACAAAATATGCGGAAAAGAGGGAGATTATACCGGAATCCGGGACGATATCGGGATTATTTTGCCGCAGGCGCGAAAAATTCCCCGGCGGTCTGGTCATGGGGCGCTTTCAGCGGTTTTTCTCCTCTATTTCGGGGAGAAGGTCAACCGTCACAACCTCGGGCCGGTTGAAAACCCGGGGCCTTACGTATCTTGAAAGCCCCCGGCTGACGATCATGGTCTGTTCCCCTGAGAGGTCATACCGCCCGCCCGCGTAGCGGGGAAAAATTCCCTGATTCGGCGCGTAAAGGCCGTTTATCAGCCCGGGAATCCGCACCTGCCCGCCGTGCGCGTGCCCGGCGACGACAAGGTCGAAGCCCGTTTCTTTATAGTAGCCGACCGGCTCGGGGCGATGGGTAAGAAGCACCGAAAAGCACCCCTTCGATCGGGCGCGGTCGCAGTCGCGGAGCTGTTCCTCCCACATTCTCCCCCTGCCGTCGGGGGAGGCGAAGGGATCGTCGATGCCGCAGACGGTGAGAAGGTCATCCCCCACCGAAAAGGGCCTTCCCTCTCCCTCAAGCACGGTGATCCCGAGGGCGCGGATTTCCCTTTTGATTTCCTCTGCCCGGCCGGTATAGATCTCGTGATTTCCCGACACGTAAAAGGACGGGTAACGCTTCCCGACGAAGGAAAGCAGAGCCCAGGCGGCGCTGTCCGTCACCCGGTCGTCCACGATATCCCCGCAGAGGAGAACGGCGTCGGGGGAGGCGCTTTCCACCGCGTCAAACAGCTTTTTCTGCTCCTTCCCGAAGGTGGAGGAATGCAGGTCGGAAAGAATGAGGAGGCGTACCCTTCCCCTGATCTTCCGGCTCCTCACGGTATAGTTTACCACTGAAAGCCTCTCGGAAACCGCCGCGCCGAGAGTACCCAAAACCGCGGCGCCTCCCAGCAGTCCCGCGGCAAGCCAATATTCTGTCATAAATACCCCTTTTTTGTACAAACGTCAATCCAGTCGACGGCTCCGGAGCAGATTTTCAGCTCCTTCGGCGTCATCGGAACCACACACCGTGCGCTCCCGGCGGGAAGGTAGATCTTCCTCAACCACCTCATCGAAGAATCGAGGTACACGGAAATATCCTCTCCCATACCGAAGGGAGACAGCTCATCCGGAAGATACCCGACCGTCATTTCGACAAATTCCGGCGGCAGAATCCTCGGTTTTTCCCCGAAGCAGGCCCGGAATTTCTTCCCGTCGATCTCCCGGTCATAGGGAAGGACGACAAGGGAGACTCCGCCGAAATGGAAGAAGAGCCGCGCCCTTCCCATGTGGGAAGGAGAAATGCCGAGCGCCGTGTAAACCGGGATCTCAAGGGTGTCCTTGAATCGGATAATATCCTTTGCCTTATCGAACTTTTCAAGAGCCTCCCGCACCGCCTTTTCCGACACATCCTCACCGCCTTTTTTATACAGCCGAACCTGCCGGAAGATACACGGTTTTAGAATGGTCAAGCTGTCGAAAGCCGACCGTCGAGCGGTCGCCGCAGAGAAACCACCGGAAGCCCTCTTACTGTTTTCCCTTCCATTATAGCACATTTTTTCTTTTTTATCAACGGTTTTTTTCTTTCTTCCCCACCCCGGCAGGCAAAGGACGACCGTCCTAAAAGGAAAAAGGCCGCGCGGCGACTTTGCGGGCGGAGCGTCCTTCCTTTCTGTCTGTGCCGGAAAAGGCCGCCGTTTTCTCTGCTTTCAAAGGAAAGGCCGCGAAGGCGGCTCCGGATTTTCTTTCTGCGAAAAGGTTTTCAAAAGAATCCCGCTTTTCTCCTTCCAGTTTATGAACAAAGTTCGCAAAAAGTTCCGCACAGCGTCGATTGACTTTCGCGTCGAAATATGCTATAATTAGAAATCCGGATTTCCCTTCCCCGTGCGGGAGCGGCTCTTTGCTTCCCCCGGCTTTCAGGGTGTCTGCCCCGGCGTTCCCCGGGGAGGCCGGAAGCCTACAGACGGGCGTCGGGATTTCAGAATTCCGTCCGGAAATTTCTTACCGATTTCTTTTTATCCGAGGAACCCATACCCATGTCAAAGGAATGCTGCATTGTCGCCGCAGGGCCTTCCCCTCTTTATTGCCGGGAGGGCGCCTATCTGATTGCCGCCGACGGCGGACTTGAAAAGCTCCGCGAGGCGAAAAAGACGCCGGATCTGATTCTCGGCGACTTCGATTCTCTCCCCGCCCATCCGGAGGGGGAAAATGTTCTCACCTTCCCCGCCGAAAAGGACGACACCGACACGATGCTCGCCATCAAGGAGGCCTTGAAGCGCGGGTATGACCGCCTGTATATCTCGGGCGGAATCGGCGGGCGGCTCGACCACACCCTCGCCAATCTACAGTCCCTTCTCTTCGCCGAGAAGCTCGGGGCGGAGGCCTTCCTCTGCGGGGAGGGCGTAACCGTCACGGCAATCACCCGGAAGTGCGCGGAATTTTCGGCGTCCTGCCGTGGGAAAATCTCGGTTTTCTGCTTCGGGGACAGCGCCTCCGGCGTCACCATCCGCGGGCTCAAATACGAAACCGCCGGAATTTCCCTCTCCAATATGTTCCCGCTCGGAGTCAGCAACGAATTTACCGGTCAAAACGCCTCGATCTCCCTTGAGCGCGGCACGCTGATTTTGATTTGGGACGGCACCCCCGACGATATCCGCCTCGTCGGGCCGGAGGCTCCTTCCTCCCATACCTGACCCACAAAAAGCATTTTCCGAAAGGCATTTTATTTTATGAAAAGCGATCGTCTGCTCCTGCGCGGCGCCATCTTCGATATCGACGGAACGGTGATTGACTCGATGGGAATGTGGAACGAATGCGGAGCGCGTTATCTCACCTCCCTCGGGATTCCCGTAGAGAAGGATCTTGCCCGCAAGCTGAACCTTCTGCCAATTGAAGAATCGGGCGTTTTCATCAAGGAGCACTATTCCCTCCCCGATTCCCCTGCGGAAATCACGCGGGGCATCAACCGCCTTGCGGAAAACTTTTATCAGACGGAAGCGAAGCTGAAGCCCTTTCTTCTCCCCTTTCTCACCGCGCTTTCGGAGGCCAAAATCTCCGCCGTCGCCGCCACCGCCAGCGATACCGGCGTGATTGAGCGCGCGCTGACGCATCTCGGCGTTCGTCCCTTCTTTTCTGCCATCTACAGCTGCCGCGACCTCGGCTATCCCAAGACCGACCCGGCCTGTTACGTCGAATGCCGGGCAAGGCTCGGCGTAGGAGAGGAAGGCGTCTGGGTCTTCGAGGATATGCTTCACGCGGCAAAATCGGCGAAAAAGGCCGGCCTCTACGTCGGCGGAATGTTCGACCTTCCGTCGGCGGACAAGGAGGAAGAGCTGAGGCAAACCGCCGATTTCTTCTTCAAAACCGAGGCGGATTTTGCGGAATTCTGCCGCCGCGCCTCTCTTCCCTTCCGCGTCTGAAAAAGCGGCTTCCCTGTCGGCACGGGGGTGCGAAAATTTGCACTCGCAGAATTTTGCGTTCTCGGGAATCTACCTTCTCGGAATTTTGCGTCAATAAAGTCAATAAAAAGGAGTAAATCCGCCATGAACGCACCGATAGACGTCAGTGAAACGGTTTTGAGAACAGAGCGGCTGATTCTGCGGCCTTGGAAGGTCTCCGATCTTGCGGATTTTTTTGAATATGCAAGCGTCGACGGCGTCGGACAGAGGGCCGGATGGCTACCTCACAAGACAATCGACGAATCGCGCAAAATCCTTGACGGGTTCATCTCAGAGAAGAAAACCTTCGCGCTGGAATACCGGGGGAAAGTGATCGGCTCCCTCGGGATTGAATGCTATGACGAGGAAAGCTATCCCGAGCTTTCCGAACTGGGAGGCCGGGAGCTTGGCTACGTTCTGTCGAAGGACTACTGGGGACGCGGCCTCATGCCGGAAGCGGTAACGGCGGTCGTCCGGCATCTGTTTGAGGCCTATGAGCTCGACTTTATCCTTGTGGGACATTTTGAGAGGAATACTCAGTCAGCGAGGGTGATTCAAAAGTGCGGATTCGAGTATATCAAAACGATTCCTTACAAAACGCAATACGGAACAGTAGAGATATGTGTGGAAAGCATTTTGTATAATCCGCGCAAAAGCGGCGGTCGCCCGTCGGGAAGCGAATTTTAGCGCCCGGGGGGCCCGGTTCTCCGAAAATGGCGGTGGCCACTGCTTCAAAAAAGATTGGTGAATCCGCTACTCCGAAACTAACCGGCGGTCCTCTACTTCAAAAAGGCCGGTGGCCCACTGTGCCAAAAACAACCAGCTCCCCTATTTTCCTAAACCGACCGGCGAGCTTCTACTTCAAAAAAAACGATGGCCCGTTGTTCCGAAAACAACCGGTGGCCAATTCTCCTAAAATAACCGGTGGCCGATACCCCGAAAAAGCAAAAGCCCGCGCTCCTCTTTTGAGGGGCACGGGCGTTTTTCTTCGGGCCTTAAAACAGCCCGGTGATTTTTCCGTTTTCGTCGACGTCGATTTTTTCCGCCGCCGGAACCTTCGGAAGGCCCGGCATCGTCATAATGTCCCCGGTGAGGACGACGAGGAATCCGGCGCCCGCCGAGACCTTGACGTTTTTCACCGTGACGGTGAAGCCGGTCGGCGCACCGAGCTTCGTCGCGTCGTCCGAGAAGGAATACTGCGTCTTTGCAATACAGACCGGGAGGGAGCCGAAGCCGAGCTCGGTCAGGCGGGCAATCTGCTTTTTGGCCGCCGGAGTCACCGAAATGCCCTCTCCGCGATAGACGCGGCGAACCACCGCCTCAATCTTCTCCTCAATTCCCGCGTCAAGCGCATAGGAGAAGCTGAAGTCGTTTTCTTCTTCGCAGAGGCGCACGACCTCCTCCGCAAGCTCCCGGCCTCCCTCTCCGCCCTTTGCCCAGACGTCGGAGAGAACCGCCTTGACGCCAAGCTCCGAGCAGCGCCTGATGACGGTGTCGATTTCCCTGTCGGTATCGGTCGGGAAGCGGTTGACCGCCACCACGCAGGGCAGACCGTAGACGTCGCGGATGTTTTCAATGTGGCGAAGCAGGTTGGGAAGACCCTTTTCCAGCGCCTCGGTGTTTTCCTCCGCGAGGGAATTTTTCGGCAGGCCGCCGTGCATTTTCAGCGCCCGCACCGTCGCCACAATCACCACCGCCGAGGGGGTCAACCCCGCCGTGCGGCACTTGATATCGAGGAATTTTTCAGCACCGAGATCGGCTCCGAAGCCGGCCTCCGTCACGGCGTAATCGCCGAGGCGAAGCGCCATTCGCGTGGCGATGACCGAATTGCACCCGTGCGCGATGTTGGCGAAGGGGCCGCCGTGAACCAGCGCCGGGGTGCCCTCCAGCGTCTGCACCAGATTCGGCTTCAGGGCGTCGCGGAGCAGGGCCGTCATGGCGCCCGCCGCCTTCAGATCCCCCACCGTCACCGGCTCGTCCTGATAGGTATAACCGACGATGATGCTGGAAAGTCTCTTTTTCAGGTCGGCGAGCGATTCCGAAAGGCAGAGCACCGCCATAATCTCCGACGCGACGGTGATGTCGTAGCCGTCCTCCCGTGGGACTCCGTTCACCCTCCCGCCGAGTCCGTCGGTGATGAAGCGAAGCTGGCGGTCGTTCATATCGACACAGCGCCTCCACGTGATCCTGCGGGGATCGATGTTCAGGGCGTTTCCCTGATAGATATGGTTGTCCAGCATGGCGGCCAGCAGGTTGTTGGCCGCGCCAATGGCGTGGAAGTCGCCGGTAAAGTGGAGGTTGATATCCTCCATGGGGACGACCTGGGCATAGCCGCCGCCGGCGGCGCCGCCCTTCACGCCGAAGACCGGTCCCAGGGAGGGCTCCCGCAGGGCCACCAGCACGTTCTTGCCGATCTTCCGCATACCGTCAGCCAGGCCCACGGTGGTGGTGGTCTTGCCCTCGCCGGCGGGGGTGGGGTTGATGGCGGTGACCAGGATCAGCTTGCCGTCCGGACGCTTGACTTCGTTGAGGATGTTGTAGTCTACCTTTGCCTTGTACTTGCCGTACTGCTCCAGGTACTTCTCGTCCACGCCGGCGGTCTTAGCGATCTCGGTAATGGGGAGCATGGGGGTCTCCTGGGCGATCTCGATGTCGGTTTTGAATTCCATGATTGCATCTCTCCTTGTATCAATGTACCCCTGCCGTTATATGGCCCGGGGCCTACAGGATGTATGCGGGTTGCCGTTGGGTTGACGCGCCGCACCGTATTCGGTACTTTAGTACCGAAAACAAGGATAGCACTTTTTGTTGAAAAAGTCAATGGGTTTCCGGAAAAAATTGAAGTATTTTTTAAGCAAAATACAACGCCCCGGGCAGAAAAGCCCAGGGCGCGAAAAAGATCATTTTCCTGCCTTCTGGCGAAGCTCCTCCGCCGTCAGGTCCAGAACGATGGACTTGGTTTTGGGGAAAAGCTGGGTGAATTTCACCCCCGCCGAGGTCAGCATCCGCTTGGAGGCCAGGGTGGCCATGGAGTCGGCGTACTTGTCGGAGAGGTAGAGTACCTCTTTGACGCCGCTTTGGATGATGGCCTTGGCGCACTCGTTGCAGGGGAACAGGGCCACATATAGTCGGCTGCCCCGCAGGTCCCGGCCGCTGGCGTTGAGGATGGCGTTGAGCTCCGCGTGGACCACATAGGGGTACTTGGTGGCCTCGCCCTCCCGGTCCCAGGGGTACTCGTCGTCGGAGCAGCCCTTGGGCATGCCGTTATAGCCGGTGGAGATGATGATATTGTCCGGGGAGACGATGCACGCCCCCACCTGGGTGTTGGGGTCCTTGCTCCGGCGGGCCGCCAGCATGGCGATGCCCATGAAATATTCGTCCCAGCTGATGTAATCCGCCCGTTTCATAGCTCCTCCTCAGTCGAACAGTCCCAAAAATTTCTTCCGCTTGGGGCTGGAGCGGCCGTCCAGGCTCTCCTCCAGCTTCCGCAGCAGCTCCTTCTGCTCCCGGTTTAAGCGGGTGGGGGTCTCCACCACCACGGTGAACCGGTGGTTGCCCCGGCGGCGGGCATTGCCGATCTCTGGGATGCCCTTGCCGGGGATCACAAACTCCCGCCCGGTCTGGGTGCCCTCCGGCAGGTCAAAGGTCTCCGGCCCATCCAGGGTGGGCACCTGGATCTGGGCCCCCAGGGCCGCCTGGGTGAAGGTGATGGGCACCTCGCACAAAACATCCTCGTCCTCCCGGGTGAAAATGGGATGCTTCCGGATCTCCACCTGGACCAGCAGATCGCCGCTGGGCCCCCCGTTGGCGCCTACGCAGCCCTCGCCCCGGACCCGGACGCTCTGGCCCTCGTCCACCCCGGCGGGGATGTGGACCAGGATCTTCTTGGTCCGCCGCACCTTGCCCCGGCCCCGGCAGGTGGCGCAGGGGCTCTTAAAGGTCTTGCCCCGGCCGCCGCACACCGGGCAGGCGGTGGTGGACTGCATACTCATGCCCATGAAATTCTGGGTGGTGCGCACCTGGCCGGTGCCCCGGCAGTTGGCGCAGGTCTCCAGCACCCCGTCGGCGGAGCCGGTGCCGTTGCAGGCGGCGCAGTTCTCGATCCGCTGGGCGGAGACCTCCTTCTCACAGCCGAAGGCCGCCTCCTCGAAGGTCAGCTCCAGCCGGGTCATCACGTTTTCGCCCCGGCGGGGCATGTTGGCCGTGGAGGCCCGGCGGCCGGTCCCGCCGCCGAAGAACTCCCCGAAGATGTCCCCCAGGTCCCCAAAGCCGCTGAAGCCCTCGAATCCGCTGCCGCCGAAGCCCCCGGCGCCGCCGAAGCCGCCGGCGCCGAAATTGGGGTCCACACCCTGGAAGCCAAACTGGTCGTACCGGGCCCGCTTGTCCTGGTCGGAGAGGACCTCGTAGGCCTCCCCCACCTCTTTGAATTTTTCCTCCGCTTCTTTATCCCCCGGGTTCCGGTCCGGGTGATACTGCATGGCCTTCTTCCGATAGGCCCGCTTGATCTCGTCGGCGCTGGCGGATTTGTCCACCCCCAGCACTTCATAATAATCCCGCTTGTTTTCTGCCATGTGCCTTACCCCTTAAACAACGCTAACGGGAGGGACGGCCGCGCCGCCCCTCTCGTCTGGCATGGAATCGCTGAAAATCAATCGACGGTCTCGTAATCGGCGTCCACCACGCCGTCGTCGCCGGGCTTCTGACCGCCCTGGGCGCCGCCCTGGGGACCGGACTGCTGATACAGCTTCTCGGAGACCTTGTAGAAGGCCTTCTGCACGTCCTCGGTAGCGGCCTTGATGGCGGCGATGTCGGTGCCCTTGTTCAGCTCCTTGAGCTTGTCAACGGCGGACTGGATCTCGGACTTCTCCTGCTCCGTGATCTTGCCGCCCAGATCGGCCAGGGTCTTCTCCGTCTGATAGATCACCTGGTCGGCGGCGTTGTGGGTGTCCACCTCGTCCTTGCGGGCCTTGTCCTGGGCGGCGTACTGCTCGGCCTCCCGGATGGCCTTGTCGATCTCCTCCTTGCTCAAATTGGTGGAGGCGGTGATGGAGATCTGCTGCTCCTTGCCGGTGCCCAGATCCTTGGCGGACACATTCACGATGCCGTTGGCGTCAATGTCGAAGGACACCTCGATCTGAGGCACGCCCCGGGGCGCCGGCGCGATGCCGCTGAGCTGGAACCGGCCCAGTGTCTTGTTGTAGGCGGCCATCTCCCGCTCGCCCTGGAGGACATGGACTTCCACGGTGGTCTGGCCGTCGGCGGCGGTGGAGAAGATCTGGCTCTTCCGCGTGGGGATGGTGGTATTCTTGTCGATCAGCTTGGTAAACACGCCGCCCATGGTCTCAATGCCCAGGGACAGGGGCGTTACATCCAGCAGCACCACGTCCCTGACCTCCTGGGTCAGCACGCCGCCCTGAATGGCCGCGCCCAGGGCCACGCACTCGTCGGGATTGATGCCCTTGAACCCGTCCTTGCCGGTGATCTTCTTCACGGCCTCCTGGACGGCGGGGATCCGGGTGGAGCCGCCCACCAGCAGGACCTTGTTCAAATCGCTCGTGGAGAGCTCGGCGTCGGATATGGCCCGGCGGACGGGGCCCATGGTCTTCTCCACCAGGTCGGCGGTGAGTTCATTGAACTTGGCCCGGGTCAAATTCACGTTCAGATGCTTGGGGCCGGTGGCGTCGGCGGTGATATAGGGCAGATTGATCTCCGTGGTGGTCAGACCGGACAGGTCGATTTTGGCCTTCTCGGCGGCCTCCTTCAGACGCTGCATGGCCACCTTGTCCGCGGACAGGTCGATGCCGTCGCTGCGCTTGAAGTCCTGCACCAGATAGTTGATAATCCGCTGATCGAAGTCGTCGCCGCCCAGGTGGGTGTCGCCGGCAGTAGCCAGAACCTCGATGATGCCTTCACCAATTTCCAGAATGGACACATCGAAGGTGCCGCCGCCCAGGTCATAGACCATGATCCGCTGGGAGCTTTCCTTGTCCAGACCGTAGGCCAGGGCCGCGGCGGTGGGCTCGTTGATGATCCGCTTCACGTCCAGACCGGCGATCTTGCCGGCGTCCTTGGTGGCCTGACGCTGGGAGTCGGAGAAGTAGGCGGGAACGGTGATCACCGCTTCGGTGACGGGCTGACCCAGATAGGCCTCGGCGTCGGCCTTCAGCTTCTGAAGGATCATGGCGCTGATCTCCTGGGGGGTGTAGCCCTTGCCGTCGATGTTCACATGGTAGTTTTCACCCATGTGGCGCTTGATGGAAGACACGGTGCGGTCGGCGTTGGTCACGGCCTGGCGCTTGGCCACCTGACCCACCATCCGCTCGCCGGTCTTGGTGAAGGCCACCACGCTGGGGGTGGTACGGCCGCCCTCGGCGTTGGGGATGACGACGCTCTCGCCGCCCTCGTAAACGGCCACACAGGAATTGGTAGTACCCAAGTCAATACCGATAATCTTGCTCATTTGAATTTCCTCCTTAAATATATATGAAAGATATTGTTTACAATGTTTGATTTGCTCCGCAAAAACGTTACCGGGAACGCCCAGCAGCTGGAACGATTAGCACCATCCCGGTGCGTCTTGGCTGCGGCCACTGGCCGCCGATACCGGGCAGGCCCAGCAGCTGCGACGACATACACCAGGCCCGGTGCGCATTGTCCGCGGCGACTCGCCGCTAGTTGGCGACCTGGACCATGGCGAAACGAACGATCTTGTCCCCCAGCTTGAAGCCCTTCTGGAAGACCTGAACGATCTCATTCTGCCCCCGATCCTCGTCCTCCAGATGCATCACCGCGTTGTGGAGTTGAGGATCAAAGGAATCTCCGGGACTCCCGAAAATCTCCACCCCCAGCCCGGTGAGGATCTTCACCAGCTCCGCCATGGTCAGCTCCACACCCTTCTTGTAGGCCGCGTCCTGAGTGGGCTGATTCAGCGCCCGCTCCAAATTGTCGTAAATCGGCAGCAGCTTCAAAATGGCGTCGGACTTGCCGTTGGTGTAGCTCTGATCCTGCTCCTTCCGGCTGCGCTTGCGGAAATTGTCATATTCCGCCGCCAGCCGCAAATGGGAATCGTACAGCGCCTTGTATTTTTCCTCCCAGGGGTCCGGCTTGGGCGCTTCCGGAGTTGCCTCCGGAGCCTCCTTGGGCGGCTCTGGGGTCTTCTCCTCGGGAGCCGGCGTTTCGGCCTCGGGAATAGGCTGCTTCTTCTCTTTTTCCTTCTTTGACACGTCTATGCCTCCTTCGGATCCTCTCCGCTCTCCGGCAGCTGCTTCTGCTCCGGCTTGGCAAATAGCTTGGAGAGGCTTTCCGCGAAATAACTCAGCCGGGCCGTGACCTTGGCGTAATCCATCCGGGTGGGACCAACCACGCCGATCATGCCCTGCATCCCGTCTCCAATGTCGAACTTCGTCACCACCACGCTGGTGTCCTTCAGCTCCCGGGCCACGTTCTCCGGCCCTACCAGCACCTGGGTGCCGTTCTCATTCCGGATCACATCCGGCAGATTCGCCAGCGTCTCCTCATCCAGACTGGTCAAAACCCGCTGGGCCTTGTCCACGTCCCGGTACTCCGGCTGATCCAGCAGCCGGTGCTGCCCCGTGACCATGATGCCGGTGTTGCCCGGCCGGCGAAGGGTCTCCAACGTGAACTCCAAAACCACCGGCGCCAGACTGGCGGCGCTGCCCGCCGCGCCCATCACCCGGTCGAAAAGGCTCTGGGTAAATTCCCCGGCGGGAATCCCCGTGGCGGCGGCGTTCAGGGCCGCGCCCAGCAGCTTTAGGTCCGCCTCGCTGACCTCCAAAGGCAGCTTGATCAGCTTGTTCACCACCTCGTCGGTGGAGAGCAGCAGCACCAGAATGAAGCTGCCCTGGCCCGCCAGGATCAGATCGAACCGCTTGACGGTCACCACCCCCTGCCGGGAGGCCATGGAGATGGCCGGCAGATCCGTGGCCTGACTGACCATTTTGGCCACCTTCTCCACCAGCTTGTCCATCCGCTGCATCTTTTCCTCAATGGCGGTGCTGATGGACCGGGTCTCGTCCAGGCTCAGCCGGTAGTCGGACATCAGCTCGTCCACATACAGCCGGTAGCCCGCGGCGGAGGGGACCCGCCCGGCGCTGGTGTGGGGCTGCTCCAAGTAGCCCATGGCGGTGAGCTCCGCCATCTCGTTGCGGATGGTGGCGGAGGAGTAGTTCATGTCCGGCAGCTCCGCCACGGCCTTGGAGCCTACCGGCTCCGCGCCACGGATATAAAGGTCTACGATGGAACGCAGCACCTTCTTTTTCCGTTCGGAAAGTTCCATGACGGGCTCCTTTCTTAGCACTCTTTACCTCTGAGTGCTAAGCATACTATACAACCGTTTTTCCCGCTTGTCAAGGGGTGGATTATAAACTTTTTATGTACAGAGGGCAAAGAGGAAGATCCTCCTGCCTACCGTTTTATTTTGGTGCGTTCCTTGTCGCCACTGCTCCCCCGGCCCCTTCCGGGGGCCCTACTTTCTTGCTCCTGCAAGAAAGTAGGCAAAGAACAGGCTTAAGGGGGCGCTAGGAGCCAACGCGCCCCCCTTAAGAATCCCCCCGCCGCTCCCCGATAGTTCAGATAAACGGAGAACATATGTGGGCTTACGACTTTAACGCAAAAAGGAAGAATCTCCTGTCAGCCCTCCTGGAACAGCCCTTGGATGCTCCCAAAGCGGTAGCCCATCTGCTCGTATTTGGTCAGCAGCTCATCCAAAATCTCCGCGTTGGTTTTGGAGGTGGAGTGGAGCAGGATCACCGCCCCGTTGTGGACCCGGGGCAGCAGCTTGGCCAGAGCCGCCTCCCGGGTGGGCTGGTCGTCCTGTTTCCAGTCCACATAGGCCAGGCTCCAAAAAACCGTCTTGTACCCCAGCTCTTTTGCCATCTCCAGATTCTTCTGGCTGTAGATCCCCTGGGGCGGGCGGTAAAATTTGGCCATCTCCTTCCCCGTCACCTCCCGGAACAGGGCCTCCAGGTCCGTCAGCTCTTTGGAAAAGGTCTCCATGGAGTCCAGCTTGCTCATATTGTAGTGGTGCATGGTGTGATTGCCCACGGTGTGCCCCTCCGCCACCATCCGCCGCACCAGGTCGGCGTTCTTTTCGATATAATTCCCCACCAGGAAGAAAGCCGCCGGGGCGTTGTGGGCCTTGAGTACGTCCAGGATCTGGGCGGTGCAGCCGTTTTCATACCCGGCGTCGAAGGTCAGGTACAAAACCTTCTGCTCCGTGTCCCCCAGGTAGACGGCGTCGTATTTTTTCAGCGTGTCGGCATTGGCCGGCCCTACGGGGGGCTGGCCCTCCTGGCGGAAGCTCAGGCCCCAGGAGCCGGTGGCCACCGTGGCCCGACTGCCCACCTGCACCAGCACCAGCGCCGCTAGGGCGCAAACCGCCGCCAAAATCAATAAAATATCCCGTCTTTGCATGATCATCCCTCCTAAGGACAATCTATGCGAAAACGGGATTTCTATTCTATCAGACAGCGACTTTCGGCGACGCCGGCCGAAGCCGCCTGGCCAAAATCAGAGCCAAAACCAGTTTGCAGCCGTCGGGGATCAGGTAGGGGATCACGCACTTACTAAGCACGGCGGCCAGCGCCATGGCCTCCCCCCGGACGGCGTAGAGCAGCAGGAACCAGGCGGACCCCAGGGCATAACAGGCCAGCAGCCCCAGCGCCAGCCCCGTTACCCGGACCCACAGGCGGGGGCCCAGGGCTGCCGTCATGGCCCAGTATGTCAACCCGGTGGCCAAAAAGCCCCAGAGATAGCCCCCCGTCACCCCCAGCAGGGCTCCCAAGCCCCCTTGAAATCCGGAAAAAACCGGCGCGCCCACGGCGCCCAGAAGCAGATAGACCAAAATCGTCAGGCATCCCCGCCGGCCCCCCAAAACCTCCAGGGTCAGAAACACCCCGAAGGTCTGCATGGTAAAGGCGATGTCCAGCACCGGCAGGCTGATCCAGGCGCACACCGCCAGCACGGCAGCAAAGACCCCGCACAATGCCAAATCCTTGAGTTTCATGGCGCATTCCCCCTTCAGCCGGTAGCATACCACAGCCGGAGGGAATTGTCAACTATTTTTCTTCAATTTGGTTTACAATTCGCCCCAGGACGCCGTCTTCCCAGGGCCGGAGGACCTCCACCTTCCGAAATTGATTGCGCAGACCCTCCCCAGGGGCGTAGACCCGGACGAAATTCCCGGCGTGGCCGGTCTCCAATTCCCCGGACCGCTCCTCGAAAAGCACCTCCAGGGTTTTGCCTGCCAGACTTTCCCGGTAGGCCAGGGCCATTTCGGAGGCCGCTTCTCCGGCCCGCTTGGCCCGGCCGGCCTTTTCCTGGGCGGTGAGCTGCCCGGGCATCCGGGCGGCGGGGGTGCCGGGGCGGCGGGAGTAGGGGAAAATGTGCATGGCGGAGAAGCGGCACCGGCGGATAAAATCCAGGCTGGCCTGAAATTCCGCCTCCGTCTCTCCGGGGAAGCCCACGATCATGTCGGTAGTGATCCCGCAGCCGGGGAAATACGCCCGCAGCCGGGCCAGGCTTTCCGCGTATTCCTGGGCGGTGTATTTCCGGCCCATGCGCTTTAGAACGGTGTCGCAGCCGGACTGCATGGACACATGGAAGTGGGGGCAGAGATTGGGAAGCCCTGCCAGGCGCCGGCAAAATTCCTCCGTGACGCACCGGGGCTCCAGGGAGCCCAGCCGAATCCGGCAGTCCGGGGCGGCTTGAGCTACGGCTCGCGTCAGGTCCGCCAGGCCGGGCTTTCCCGGCAGGTCCACCCCCCAGGAGGCGATCTCGATGCCGGTGAGGACGATCTCCCGGTAGCCCCGGGCCGCCAGGGTCTGGGCCTGCGCCGCCGCCCAGGCCTGGGTGGCGGACCGGACCGGGCCCCGGGTATAGGGGATGACGCAGTAGGTGCAGAAGTTGCGGCAACCGTCCTGCACCTTCAGCATGGCCCGGGTGCGGGACTCCAGGCCCCCGGCGGGGAGGGGTTCAAAATCCCGGCGGGCCAGGGCGTTGTCTACCAGGATCTTCCGCTCCCCGGCGGCCTGGATCAAAGCGTCTACAAAGGCGGCCCGGTCCCCGCTGCCCCCCACCAGGTCCACCCCCAGGTCCCGGACCGATTCCGGGTCCCGCTGGGAGTAGCACCCGCACACCGCCACCAGGGCGTCGGGATGGGCCCTACGGACCCGGCGGATCAGGGAGCGGTTCTTCCGGTCGGCCATGGCGGTGACGGAGCAGGTGTTGATCACATAGCCGTCGCAGTCGCCGTCAAAGGCGCCCAGGGTGTGTCCTTTCTGGATGAGCAGCTGCTCCATGGCCTGGGTCTCGTACTGATTGACCTTGCAGCCGAAGGTGTAAAAGGCAAATTTCATTGTTAATTCCACCAATTTCGGATGAATAAATTTGTTAGTTTCGTCCAAAGCGTCTATTGAAAATTCAAAAAACCGTGCTATAATAGTCCTCGTTCCCGAAAGGAGATGAGGCGATGCGGGAATTTACCATCCTGCTCCGCTCCGTTCAGGACGTGCAGAATTTTGTTTCTTTAGCGACTGTCCAGCCCTTTCCGGTCTTGGTAGGGGCGGGGAATCAGCAGATCAACGGCAAGAGCTTCATGGGAATGTTCTGCCTGGACTGCACTGCCCCCCTCACCGTCACCGCCGACTGTGACGAACAGGCTTTCGACCGCTTCGTGGAAGCCGCCGGCCCGTTTTTGATCAAATAAGGCTCTTCGTAGCACCGTCCTGGGAATACCTGGGGCGGTTTTTTTCTGGGCCGGCAAGGGTATTATAGGTTCTTTCGAACCTTTTGTCAATCCTGGGCGGCCGCCCCCTTGCAATCGGCGTCAGGAGCCGCTATAATGGGCGCAAAGGAGCGATCAGCCATGTCAACGGAAAAGCGATACTATCTAGACTGCCATCAGACCGCCTTCACCTCCCAGGTGGTCTCCTGCCAGGCCGCCGCGGGCGGCTGGGAGGTGGCGCTTACCGCCACCTGCTTCTATCCCGAGGGGGGCGGGCAGGCCTGCGATCTGGGGACCCTGGGCGGGGCCAGGGTCCTATCCGTCCGGGAGCGGGGGGAGGACGTGATCCACCTCTGCGACGCCCCCCTGGAGGTGGGCCGGACCGTGGAGGGGACCATCGACTGGCCCCGCCGATTCGATCTGATGCAGCAGCACACCGGGGAGCATATCCTGTCCGGCATGATCCACCAAAAATACGGGTATTCTAATGTGGGCTTTCACATCGGAAAAGAGGTCATGACCGTGGATTTTGACGGCCTCATTCCTCAGGAAGAGCTGGAGGAGCTGGAAAAGCGGGCCAACCAGGCGGTCTGGGCCGATCTTCCCGTAAGGGGGTACTACCCGTCCCCGGAGGAGCTGGAAGGGCTGACCTACCGCTCGAAAAAACGCCTGGACTGGCCGGTGCGGATCGTGGAGATCCCCGGGGTAGACCGGTGCGCCTGCTGCGGGGTGCATACCGCCCGGACCGGGGAGGTGGGGCTGATCAAGCTATTGTCCATGGTCAAATTCCACCAGGGCGTCCGGCTGGAGCTGGTCTGCGGCGGCCGGGCCTGGGACCACGCCCGGAAAATTTACGGCCAGAACCGCCAAATCTCCCAGGCCCTTTCGGCCAAGCCTCTGGAGACCGCCGGGGCGGTGCAGGCGATGAAGGAGCAGCTGGCCGCCGAGAAATTTCGGGCGGTGGGGCTGGAAAAGCGGGTGTTCCAGGCGCTGGCGGCGGAGCGGGCCGGGGAGGACCCGGCGCTTGTGTTCGAGCCGGGGTTGGCCCCCGGGTCGGTGCGGGCCCTGGCGGAGGCGCTGCTGGAGCGCTGCCCCCTGGCGGTGGTGTTCTCCAACGCTGCCGGCGGGCACAGCTTTTGCCTGGCCGGGGAGCCGGACCGGGTCCGGGCCCTGGGCGGGGCCATGAGCCGGGCCCTGGGGGCCCGGGGCGGCGGCAAGGCCGGATTTTTCCAGGGCAATGTGCCGAAGACCGAGGGGGAGATCCGGGCCTTTTTTGCCGAAATGGAAAAGAATTGAAAGAATCTCCCTTTTTTTCCAAGAGAATACTTTACAAGGGGAATCCCCTGGTGTATAATGTATCTTGAATCCGTGTGAAAATATCGATTGCGGATCAAATTCGTATCCCGCTGCCGCGTGCAGTCAGTTTTGAAATGGAGGAAAAAAGTTATGTCTGTAAAAGTCGCAATCAACGGTTTCGGCCGGATCGGCCGTCTGGCCTTCCGCCAGATGTTCGGCGCCGAGGGCTATGAGGTGGTGGCCATCAACGATCTGACCTCCGCCAAGATGCTGGCCCATCTGCTGAAGTACGATTCCACCCAGGGCAACTACGTCGCTCAGGGCCATACCGTTGATTATCATGAGGGCGAGGGCGAGGACAACTATATCGTCGTGGATGGCACCAAGATCGTCATCTACAAGATGCCCAACGCCGCCGAGCTGCCCTGGGGCAAGCTGGGTGTGGACGTGGTGCTGGAATGCACCGGCTTCTACACCTCCAAGGCCAAGGCGCAGGCCCACATTGACGCCGGCGCCAAGAAGGTCGTCATCTCCGCTCCTGCCGGCAACGACCTGCCCACCATCGTCTACAACGTCAACCACACCAGCTTGAAGCCCGAGGACACCGTGATCTCCGCCGCTTCCTGCACCACCAACTGCCTGGCGCCCATGGCCAAGGCCCTGAACGACCTGGCGCCCATCCAGTCCGGCATTATGTGCACCATCCACGCCTACACCGGCGACCAGATGCCTCTGGACGGTCCCCAGCGGAAGGGTGACCTGCGCCGCAGCCGCGCCTGCGCCGTGAACATCGTGCCCAACTCCACCGGCGCCGCCAAGGCCATCGGCCTGGTGATCCCCGAGCTGAAGGGCAAGCTTATCGGCGCCGCCCAGCGGGTGCCCACCCCCACCGGCTCCACCACCATTCTGAACGCCGTTGTGGAAGGCACTGTCACCGCCGAGCAGATCAACGCCCAGATGAAGGCCGAGTCCAACGAGTCCTTCGGCTACAACACCGATGAGATCGTCTCCTCCGACGTGATCGGCATGCGGTACGGCTCCCTGTTCGACGCCACCCAGACCATGGTCATCAACCTGCCCAACGGCACCAGCCAGGTCCAGGTCGTGTCCTGGTACGACAACGAGAACTCCTACACCAGCCAGATGGTCCGCACCATCAAGTACTTCGCCGAGCTGGGCTGATTCCCTGACGCAAGCCCCGCCCCTTTGACGAGCAACCGAAAAGGGGGCTGTCTCAAAATGATTTGCAAAAGTCATGAGAGGCAGCTCTCTTTTTGGGGTGCCAGCTGTGGAAAAACCGGCAAAAATCCAGAAAAACAGCGCACTAACTCTGAGGGGCAGAGACTGCTCCTCAAAAAGTGCGCTGTTTATTCTTTTGGAGACGCTATGCAACGGTCGGGACAACCAGGTGCTTTCCCCACCGGCCTGTTTGTATTTTATGATGCAGTTTCAGTAGGTTATAGGCCATGCTTACAAGATACCACTCCACCATGACATTGGAATTTCCCCGCGTCAGAAAACGTCGGAAGTTCATGTCCTCTTTAATCATGGCAAATACCCCCTCCGATTGAATGGAGCGGTTGACACGGAGCAGGATTCCTTCCTCTGTGGAAATCTTTTGCTCCATTGCTTCCCGCTGCTGGATGAAATATTTGGACACATTCAGCCGCTTTACTCTTTCTTCGAGGGAGGTCTTGTCCGTTTTCTTCTGCCGAATACATTTCTCCTTCACCGGACAATCCTTGCAGCCAGCGCATTCATATACCGTCACTTCCTGGACATAGCCTGTTTCCGACTTCCGTTTTTTCACAGCCACAGCCTGTAGTTTCTTTCCCTGAGCGCAGGTGTATTCGTCCTTTTCCTCATCGTAGGCCATGTTTTCCCTGCGGCCAATGTCGCTTTTATACTTACGCTTCTTTTTCTGCTCATGGTTGGAGGGCTTTACAAACAGGGAAAGCTGTTCACTTCCATCTACATAGTGGTAGTTTTCCTCACTTTCGTACCCGGAATCTACCACAACCCGTTTTACAGGGTGCTTCCGGCACAGCTTCTCCAGAAAAGGAATGAAGGTTTTCGTATCTGTTCGGTCTGCGCTGATATAATTCCCTATAATGTATTCGCTTACCGTGGCCACATTCACATTATACCCGGGTTTTAGCTGTCCGTTTTTCATGTGGTCTTCTTTCATGCGCATAAAGGTTGCGTCCGGGTCTGTTTTGCTGTAGTTGTTCCGGTCACCGCAGATGTGAATATCCAGATTATACCGCTTTAACCGTTCCAGCCAGCTGTTGATGGTTTCAATGGCTTTCTGCAAACCCGATTTGTGGTGTCCTTTTCCGTAGACAAACACCAGATCGCGGGCTTCCTTTGCGGCATACAACTGCTTCCTCAACTTTTTCAGCCGTTGAACCGTAATCTGCGACGGCAGAGTAATTCCTGTCCCGAATGCTTCCAGCTGCTTTGGCAGCTCCCTTGCAATCTTTTCACCCAGCTTGCACTGATTCTTTGTCACGGCTGTCTTCCAGACAAAGGAGTACCGATTGGCATTGGCCTCGATTTTTGTGCCATCAATGAATACCGCGGATTCCTCGAAGGAAATTTCCCCGTGATCCACCAGCTGCTTCACCATCTGATTCAGCAGATCCTCTACTGCGTAGGGTAGATGCTCCCTCCGGAACCGGGCAATGGTATTATGATCCGGGGCAGGATGACCTTCCAGAAGGTACATAAAATTCACATTCTCACGGCAGGCACGCTCAAGCTCCCGTGTCTTGTAGATCCCACGGGAGCAGCCATACAGTACGATCTTAAACAACAGACGCGGTGAGTACTCGATTCTCCCCAGCCGGGAGTAAGTCGCTGTCAATCTTGTGTAATCCAACTCCTCTGTAACAGCGTTGAGCAGTCTCACTGGTTCGTCTGACGGGATAATAATTTCTAAATTTATGGGCAAGCAGACTTGATATCCAGTCCCGTATGCTGTATACTCTACTTGCGTGTTATTCTTTTTCATACCATAATGATACGCCAACGCCCGACTCTTTTCAAGAGCCGGGCGCTGTATTTTCGGGCTGCCTCACCACTCTAGTGAGACAGCCCCTTTTTTATCAGGGCCTTGGCATAGGGCCCAAAAAACCCTGCCGGGGAAGACCCGGCAGGGAAAATAGGTATTTCGGCTTACCCTTCCCAGGGGGTGAACAGGTCCAGAAGATCCTGGATCTCCAGGTCCTCCCGCATAACGGTGACGGCCACCACGACCATATAGCTGTCCACCTTGACACAAGCCATCCCCTGCCGGATGGGCACGCCGCTGACGGCGCCGCTGGACTGGACGCCGGCGCAGGTCTTTCCGTCGAAGTTGAAGGTGGTGATCTCCACCTCCACGTCCTCCAGTCCCTGTTCGGTGAGCTGCTCCTCCAGCTGGGTGGAAGCGATGGAGGCATAGGCGTCCTCGGTCAGGATCAGGGTATTGATGGCGCTGAGCTTTTCATAGGTCAGCACCACGGAATCGCCCAGAGCGTCCGCCGCGCAGAAGACCACCATGGCGGCGCCGCTGGGCTGAAACTTCTCCGCCATGCCCTCCTCGGTGATCACGTCTACCGACACGCCGTTCAGCTCCGCCAGTTCCTCCGGGCCGAAAACCGTCCAGTCGCTGTCCAGGGAAAGCTGGGCGGAGAGCATCTCGCTGTAATAAACATGGGCGTCCCCGTCATAGCGGCCCAGCAGAGAGGGGCCGGCCGGCGCTTCGGTGGCCTCCGAGGCAGACTCCTCGGTGGAGGCTTCCGTCGGGGGGTCTGTAGGCTCCTGGGTGGAGGGGGCGGCGGAGGTCTGCGGGGGCTGGCTTGAGGTGGCGCCCGCGCCCTTGAGGGTGGCGGGGGAACAGGCGGCCAGGGTCAGGAGCATAGCCGCGGCCAGCAGCATGGACAGCAGGCGCTTCATGGTTCTCTCTCCTTATATAAAATAATGTGTTTTTAAAACGGCTTTACTGCTGGGCGCGGCCCGTAGTAAAGCGGCGGCTGCCCTTCCGGTCGAAGAACACCAGCACCGTGATGTCGATGCCCAGGCAGCTCACCGCCACCAGGCCCAGCTCCCACAGCACCAGCCGCAGGGCGAACCAGACCATGTCCATGGCCTCCATGCCCCGGAACCGGGCGCACAGCAGGGCCATAACCACCGTCAGCACCAGCCCCAGCACGGCCCACACCGCGCCGGCCAGCCGCTGGGTAAATTGCCAGGCCTCCACGCTGCTCATGCCCCAGTAGAACCGGTAGCCCAGGGCGTGGTTGGCCTCCTTGGGGGCTGCCAGGAAATAGAACAGGCCCATCCCCAGCAGCACCACCGGCCCCACCATCACGGCGATCCGGGTGAGCAGCTCCACCTTCCCCAGCAGGGTGTCCAGCTGGGGAAGCAGGGCTTCCAGGTCAAAACCTTCCAGAAGATCCTTTAGTGCGTCCATACGCGCTCCTTTCTGCCGCCGGCGGAGGTACGAGGGACGGCCCCCGGCGGGCGTCTGGGGAAAAGCTACTTTTCCTCCAGGAATTTGTTGATTTCGTGAATAAAGCTGTTCACATCCTGGAACCGGCGATACACCGAGGCGAAGCGGATGTAGGCCACCTCGTCCAGGGGCTTCAGCCGGGCCAGGACCATCTGGCCGATGGTGTCCGTGCTGACCTCCCGCTCCAGGGTGTTCTGAATGGTCTGCTCGATCTCGGTGGTGATCCGGTCCAGCTCCGCGATCTCCACTTTCCGCTTGTCGAAGGCCCGGATCATGGAGTTGAGGATCTTGTTCCGGTCGAAATTCTGCCGGGAGCCGTTGCGCTTCACCACGATGATGGGCAGGCTCTCCACGATCTCATAGGTGGTGAACCGCCGCTGGCAGGACAGGCACTCCCGCCGCCGGCGAATACTTACCCCGTCCTCTGAATGGCGGGAATCCACGACCTTACTCTCCTGATCGCCGCAAAATGGACATTTCATGGGAAATCAGCTCCCTTAACCTGTTTGATTTTACCATTATAGCAGGTTTTTGCTCCACTGTCCAGCCTTTTTTTGACAGGAAAGGGGAATTCCCACCTCTTGTATTTTTTTCCAGAAGGTGTATAATGAAGAAAACCGATGAAGGAGCGTTTCCATGACCAAAAAGACCAAGCGCGCCCTGCTGCTTGCCTGGGGCGGCCTGTTTATTCTCTGCGCCGGACTGGGATTTATGCGGGACCCCGGCGCGCCGGGGCTGCTGACGACCCTGGCGATTCTCTTTTTTGTCCCCGGGACGGCCCTGTGCGCCCTAAGCTACCGGGGGGAGGACCGGAAGACCCTCCGGCTGGTGCGCCTGCTGTCCGCGATCTCCCTGGGGGCCACCCTGGCCGCGCTGATCCTCAATTTTCTCACCGCGCGGATGCCGACCTGGCTGGGGGACCTGCTGTACGGGGTGCTGATCGTCGTGTCATCCCCCATGGTCTGCGGCCAGATCTGGATCATCAGTCTGTTTTTGTGGGCGTGCCTGCTGCTGGGGAGCCACTCCCTGCTCCGGAAACTGGATCGTAAGTGATCTCCAGCCGGTATTCCGGCAGCGCCTTTTCCAGCGCCGCCTCCACCGCCCGCTCCGGCACCCCGTCGGGCAGGGACACGTCGAAGCGCAGCGTCTCGCCGCTGGGCCGCAGATCGTGGAGGGTCAGCCGGGGATCGTAGCCTTCCAGCGCCTCCTTGGCCCGGTCCCGGAGACCGGCCAGGGCCGGATCGTCCCGAATAATGGGGTCGTAGTGGATCACCAGATGCACCCCCAGCTCCTCCAGGCACCGCCGCTCCAGGGCGTCGATGGCGCTGTGGCACAGCATGGGGTCCTCCCGCCGGTCCATCTCCACATGGAGGCTGGCGAACCGGCGGCCGGGGCCGTAGTCGTGGACCAGCAGATCGTGGCACCCCAGCACCAGGGGCTCCCCCTGGGCCAGATCCGCGATCCGCTGCCGCAGCTCCGGGTCGGCGGCCTCCCCCAAGAGGGGACTGATGATCTTTTTGGCCATCCGGACCCCGCTCCACAGCACATACGCCGCCGCCAGCAGTCCCACAAACCCGTCGATCCGCCAGTCCAGGGTGGTCTCCACCACGCCGGAGAGCAGCACCGCTCCGGTGGCGGCGGCGTCGGACCGGCTGTCGGCGGCGGCGGTCTCCAGGACGGGGGACTGAATGAATTTGCCCCAGCGCCGGTATTTCCAGGCCATGAAGCACTTGACCAGGATAGACAGCCCCAGCGCCAACGCCATGGGCAGCGTCAGCACCACCTGCGCCGGGTGAAGGAGCTTGCCCACGGAGGTGCGGCCCAGCTCAAAGCCGATGACCACCATCATGGCGGCCACCGCCAGCCCCGCCAGATACTCATACCGGGCGTGGCCGTAGGGATGGTCCCCGTCGGCGGGCTTTTCCGCCAGACGGAACCCCAGCAGCGTCACCACGGAGCTGGCGGCGTCGGAAAAGTTGTTCAGCGCGTCGGCGGTGACGGCGATGGAGCCGGAGAGCAGCCCCACCGCGATTTTTCCACAGGACAGCAGCAGATTGCAGACGATCCCGAAGATCCCGGCGAAGGCGCCCACTTTGGACCGGTCCTTGGGGTCGGTGAACAGGCGAAGAAAAAGATCAGGCATAAAGACTCCTTTTCTCGTTCGTCCGCCCTTGGCGGACAGAGGAAGGCGGC
>CANQQU010000021.1 GCA_947626085.1 uncultured Oscillospiraceae bacterium | reverse complement strand
AGGAATATTTGTGCTATAGTATAATCTGTATGAATATGTCGGAAGAAAACATAATAGAGGGAAAAAACGCCGTCATGGAGGCCATCCGGGCGGGTCGTCCCCTGGACAAGGTGTTCCTTGCCCGGGGAAGCGCCGATAAGGCCCTGGCCTTCATCGCCGCCAGCGCGAAAAATGCCGGCGTGACCGTGACGGACTGCGACCGGCGGAAGCTGGACGCCATGAGCCGGACCCACGCCCACCAGGGCGTCATCGCCCAGGCCGCCGCCCGGGCCTACGCTTCCATTGAGGATATTCTGCAAACCGCCCGGGACCGGGGAGAAGCGCCGCTGATCGTGATTTGTGACGGGCTGTCGGACCCCCACAATCTGGGGGCCATTCTCCGGAGCGCCGAGTGCGCCGGGGCCCACGGGGTGATCATTCCCAAGCGCCGGAGCGTGGGCCTCACCGCCACGGTGGCGAAGACCTCCGCCGGGGCGGTAGAGTATATGAAGGTGGCCCGGGTGACCAATCTCACCGCCGCCATTGAACATTTGAAGGAAAACGGGGTGTGGATCTTCGGCACCGCGGCGGAGGGCTCGGTCCCCATGTACCACGCGGATCTGAAGGGCCCGGCGGCCATCGTCATCGGCTCTGAGGGAGACGGGATGAGCCGCCTGGTACGGCAAAGCTGCGATGTGACGGTACACATCCCCCTGCGGGGGCGGATCAGCTCCCTCAACGCTTCCGCCGCCGCTTCGGTGCTGCTTTACGAGGCGCTGCGCCAACGGATGGGAGAATAGGAGGTTTATTCCATGATAGAGAAAGATCAGCAGAATCAGGATTTTGATTTGGAAGACATCCTGCGGGAATTTGGCGGCCAGGAGGCCCCACCGCCGGAACCGGAGGAACCCCCCGTAGTGGAAGAGCCGGCGGTTCCGGAAGAAGAACCTTCCGAGGAAAGCCCCTCTGAATCCTACGAGCAGGACGCGCCGGAGTCCAATGAGCCTGCGCCTGATGAATCGGCGCCCCAGGAGGAACCGGAGGAGACAACCAGGGAGGATGTCCCTTCCCCGGAGATGAGCCAGGACACCGTCCGCCTGGACGAGTTGTCCCAGGTGCGGGAGGCCATGCCGCCTGTAGAGGACACCTACCGGGAGATGCCGCCCCCGCCCGAACCAGAGGTGGAGCCCTTCTCACAAAACTGGGAACCGGAGTACGAGGAGCCCATGGGCACCTACGTTCCGCCCCAGCCCATCACCTTCCGCAGCAAGTCCCGCCTGGGAGAATTGAAGCGCAAGCTCATCGCGGGACCGGAAAAGCGGTACTATGAGCTGACGGAAATGGGCCTGGGAAGATTGCAGCTGGTGATCTTCCTCAGCGTGGTGGTGCTGGCGGTGTCCATCGCGACCACGGCCATGTACGCCATGGACATGATCCCCGAGAACCGGATGAAGCTGATGGTCTACGGCCAGTTTCTGGCGCTGCTCCTTTCCGCGCTGCTGGGCAGCTTTCAGATGATCGACGGCGTGGCCGATTTGTTCCGGGGGAAGTTTACCCTGAATACCATGCTGGCCTGTACCTTTGCCGCCTGCTGCGTGGACGCCATTCTGGGCCTGCAGGAGCTGCGGGTGCCCTGCTGCGCCGCCTTCGGCCTGCAGGTGACCATGTCCCTCTGGGCGGAGTACCACCGGAAGAACACGGAAATGGGCCAGATGGACACCATGCGCAAGGCCATCCGCCTGGACAGCGTGGTGTGCCAGCCGGACTACTATGAGGGAAAGACCGGCCTGCTCCGGGGCGAGGGCCAGGTGGAGGATTTCATGGATCACTATACCGCGCCCTCCACGCCGGAAAAGGTGATGAACTGGTACGCCCTGGCGGCGCTGCTGGCCGCCCTGGCGGCGGCGGTGACCGCGGGACTTCTCCACGGCTTTTCCATGGGGGTGCAGGTGCTGTCGGTATCCCTGCTGGCGGCGGTGCCCGCCTCCGCGTTCATTTCCCTGACCCGGCCCATGTCCATTCTGGAACGGCGGTTCCACCGGCTGGGCACGGTGCTGTGCGGCTGGGAGGGCGTGAAGGCGCTGTCCAGCAAGGCGGCTTTCCCCCTGTTTTACAGCGATCTGTTCCCCGGCCGGGCAACGAAAATGAACGGCGTGAAATTTTACGGCAGCCGGGACCCGGACCAGGTGGTGGCCTATGCCGCCTCGGTGATCGAGGCCGACGGCGGCGGGCTGGCGCCCCTGTTCAACAAGCTGCTGGACAGCCGGAATGGGCGGCACTATGACACCCTGAATCTGAACACCTATGAAGGCGGCGTGGGCGGCGAGGTCAACGGCGAGCCGGTGCTGGTGGGCACCCTGCCCTTTATGCGGGACATGGGGGTGGAGATCCCTGACGGCACCCGGGTGAGCCAGGCGGTGTATGTGGCGGTGGACGGGGAGCTGTGCGGCCTGTTTGCCATCAGCTGCGACAAGGTCTCCGATGCCGCCGCCGGGCTGACCACCCTCTGCGCCTACCGGAGCCTGACGCCGGTGCTGGTGACGAACGATTTTCTGCTCAGCGCCAGCTTCCTTCGGGGCCGGTTCAGCATCAACCCGCGGCGGATCGCCTTCCCTCAGCGGGAAGAGCGGACGGAACTGGCGAATAGAAGGCCGGACCCGGACTGCGTCGCCGCCGCCCTCACCACCCAGGAGGGCTTGGCGCCCGCCGCCTTCGCCGTCACCGGCGCCAAATCCCTGCGCACCGCCTCCATCGTGGGCGTGGTGATCCACATGCTGGGCGGCATCGTGGGCCTGGTGATGATGGCGGTCCTGGCGGTACTGGGCGCGTCCCAGCTTCTCACGCCGGTGAATATGCTGCTCTACGAGCTGGTTTGGATGATCCCCGGATTCCTGGTCACGGAGTGGACCCGGGCGGTGTGACGGCTCCGCGACAATCCCATACAAAACGAGGTCGCCGGGTGTCCGGCGGCCTCGAAACATATTATAGCGCTTGTTTGACGGGCGACGGCTATATCGGCCAGTCCGCTTCCTCTTGCCTGTGTTCGTATACATACAGGTCTACGCTGATCTCCGTTTCCGTATCATGGCAGAAGCGGATCACGTCGCTGTCAAAGTCCAGCGCCGGCGCGACCTCGCTGTAAACATGGGGCACGACCATCAGGTAATAGCGCACATTGTACTCGTTTTTGATCTCCCGCAGGGTGGAGATGTGGGGGGCGAGGGCCTGGACGATGCTGGCGCATTGGCTGCCGGCGTCCATGGCCGGGGCGATCTGCTCGCAGGCGGCCCATTCGGAAAATGCGCTTAATCCGTGGCCCGGGGCGAGGGGCTCGCCCAGCTTCTTGGTGTGGACCGGCTGGATGCCCAGACGGTCGGTGATCTCGTCGGGATCAAAACCGCCGCCCTCGGCGGCGACGAAGCCGATCCCGTCTTCAAGTTGTCCTTCGCTGCAAATCATGAAATAAGAGTGGCAGGTGGGTTGTTCCGCAAAGTCCATGTGTTTCGTTCTCTCCATTTGTACGGGGCTCCTCCGCACCCCGGTGATTACGGCTCTTCGATTCGCCGGATTTTCGCGCCCAGGCTGGTGAGCTTGTCGATGATGTTCTCATAGCCCCGCTCGATGTAGTGGACGTCCTCCACGGTGGTCACGCCCTCGGCGGCCAGCCCGGCGATGACCAGGGCGGCCCCGGCCCGCAGATCGTGGGCATGGACCGTGGCCCCGTGGAGCTTCTCCCGGCCGGTGACGGTGGCGGTTTTTCCGCTGATGAGGATATCCGCGCCCATGCTCTCCAGCTCCGCGCAGTAGCCGAAGAACCGGGTCTCATAGACGCTCTCCGTCAGGCGGCTGATTCCCGCCGCCAGGGACATACACACGCAGATCTGGGCCTGCATATCCGTCGGGAATCCGGGGTAGGGCCGGGTCTTCACTGTGGTGCAGCGCAGGCGGCCCGTGGACTGGACCCGTACCGCGTCGTCGTAATTGATGATCCGGACGCCCATTTCCCGGAGCTTGGTGGTGATGCACTCCAGGTGCTTGGGGATCACGTTGCGCACCAGCACATTCCCGCCGGTGGCGGTGGCGGCGGCCAAATAGGTGCCCGCCTCGATCTGGTCGGGGATAATGGCGTAGCTGCCACCCCGCAGAGACTGGACGCCCCGAATCTTTACGGTGTCCGTCCCGGCGCCGGAGATGTTGGCGCCCATGGTATTGAGAAAGTTGGCCAGGTCCACAATGTGGGGCTCCTTGGCGGCGTTCTCGATCACGGTCTGGCCGGGCAGCAGCACGGCGGCTAGCATGATGTTGACAGTGGCGCCCACGCTCACCACGTCCAGACTCACCCGTCCGCCCTTCAGGCCGTCGGGGCCGGGCTCCAGGTCCACATAGTCGTCGGTCTCCTCCACCTCGGCGCCCAGGGCCAGGAAGCCTTTGATGTGCTGGTCGATGGGCCGGGAGGCAAAGTTGCAGCCGCCGGGCAGCGCCACATGGGCCCTGCCGAAGCGGCCCAGCAGAGCGCCCATGAGATAGTAGCTGGCCCGCATCTGCCGCACCAGCTCGGGGTCCGGGCGGGTGCAGGTGACGCCGGTGCAGTCGATGAGCACCACGTTTCCCGGCTCCCAGGCGATCTCCGCCCCCATGCCGGACAGAATATCCAGCAGCACCCGGACGTCGGAGATGTCGGGCACGTTTTCAATTCGGCACTTGCCGCTTACCAGCAGCGCCGCCGGGAGGATGGCCACCGCCGCGTTTTTCGCGCCGCTGATGGTAACGGTCCCGGAAAGGGGCGTGCCGCCCTGAATTTCATATTTAGCCAAGGGAAGATCCTCTCCTTGATACGTTTTACAATGGAAAACTTCGCCGTTTCTGCAAAAACGGAGGACTATTATGGATTATAACACGGATTTTGGATTATGTAAAGTCCATATTTTACCGCCGGAGGCCCTTGGGATAGTGGTTTTTCAGCCACGTTCCGTCCCCCTTGGCCCAGCCCAGGCAGATCCCGTCCACGGTGACAAGCACCCAGCCCCGGCGGGGGGAGGGGAGGGCTTCCCCGTGGAGATAGGCGCCGATCTCCGGACTGTCCCAGGAATAGTCCGCCTCCGGCGCGCCCACCGGCTGGTACAGGGCCAGGGCGTGGGCCGGAAGGAACCGGTCCCCCCGGATCTCCCCCAGCGCCAGGCCGGGCCGCGGCACGGTCAGCCCCTTTAACGCCGGCGTCTCCGGCGGCGTTAGGTACAGGACGTTTCCAAAGAGGACCGGCGTTCCCGCCGGAAGGGCAATGCCTACCTCCCGGCAGAAGGTCTCGCAGCTCTTCGGCAGCTTTGTCTGGGGTAGAAACGCGGGCGCTTCCGCTTCCAAGTCCTCCGTCCGTGTGAACACGGCGGCAAAATGCCCCTCGCCCAGCAGCTTGTGGGGCCAGAGCCGGTAGGTCCCCGGAGTGCTGGATGCGAACCAGGGGGCCTTTACAGGCTCCGGGGCAAAAGCGGGGTGGGTTTCCAAAAACCATTCCGCGATTTGCTCATCTTCTTCGGGAGCAAAGGTGCAGGTGGAGTAGACCAGCCGCCCGCCGGGGGCTACCAGGGCGGCGGCGCGGTCCAGAATTTCCCGCTGCCGCCGAGCGCACATGGCCACGGTTTCCGGACTCCAGTCCGTTACCGCCGCCTCCTCCTTGCGGAACATCCCCTCTCCCGAGCAGGGTGCGTCCACCAGTACCCGGTGGAAAAATCCGGGCAGCCGGGCGGCCAGCTTCTGAGGCGTTTCATTGGTCACTAGGGCGTTGGAGACGCCCATCCGTTCCACGTTCCGGCTCAGAACAGCGGCCCGCTTCGGATGGATCTCATTGGCGACCAGAAGCCCTCGTCCCTCCATCCGCCCGGCGATCTGGGTGGCCTTTCCCCCGGGCGCGGCGCAAAGATCCAGCACCCGCTCGCCGGGCTGGGGGTCCAGCAGGGCCACCGGGGCCATGGCGCTGGCCTCCTGTAAATAATATACGCCCGCCTCGTGATAAGGGTGCAGTCCGGGACGGGCCTGGGGATCAAAATAAAATCCCAGAGGCTCCCAGGGCACCGGATCGCCTAGAAATGGAAGGGCCTTGACGGGCCTTTTTCGGGGATGGAGCCGCAGGGCAACGGCCCTGGGCCGCTCCAGGCTTGCCAGGAACGCGGGATATTCCGGCCCCAGCTGGGCCTCCATCCGCTTCAAGAACGCCTCCGGCAGCACGGAACGCCCTCCTTTCCCCAAAACTTTTCCTATTGTATCACAGGAACGGTGGAGTGTCAAAGGAAATCTGCGTCGCCGGCACAAAAACGCGCTTTTCCCCCAGAGAAAAGCGCGTTTTACATCGATCCAAAACAGGCGGAGGGCAGGGGAGGGCCGGCGGGCGCTCCCTTCACGCCGAGAAAAACGCTACCGCCACCGCCCCAGGCCCCACGTGGGTCCCCACGGTAGCCCCCACCGCCGCGATGGGCAGCTGATCCGTCCGGCCCTGCCACAGCTCGGCGCTGTCGGCGATGTACTTTTGCAGCAGATAGTCAGAAAGGCCGGTGTAGGCCAGGCAGTAGGGCATCTCAAAATTGACGCCGCCGCACTTTTCGATGAGCTGCCGCAGCAGATTGTTGCCTTGCCGGGAGCCCCGGGCTTTGCCGGCCATGGCCACCTCGCCGTTTTCCACCGTGACCACGGGCTTGATGGAGAGCAGGGTCCCGGCCAGGGCGGTGGCGGGGGAGATGCGGCCGCCCTTTTTCAGATATTCCAGGGTGTCCAGCAGGGCCAAAAGATGGATCTTTTCCCGCTTTTCCGTCAGTTCCTGGGCAATTTCCCGGGCCTCCAGCCCCTGGTCACGGAGCCGCAGGCCGTACTCGATGAGGATCCGCTCCCCTAATGTGGCGTTGAGGCTGTCCACCACGAACACCTTCCCCGGAAAATCCTGGGCGGCCAGGGCCGCGCTCTGATAGGTGCCGGAGAGCTTAGAGGAGATGGTCACCGCCACCACCGTGTTCCCCTGGGCCACGGCCTGGGCAAAGGCGTCGGAAAAGGTCGCCGGAGGGATCTGACAGGTGGTGGGGAGCCGGTCGGACTCGATGAGCTTCTCGTAAAACCGCTCCACCGTCAGCTCCACCCGGTCCAAATAGACCTCTTTTCCAAAAATGATGGTCATGGGAAGCAGCGTCACGCGCCGCTCTTGCGCCTCCTGAGGCGTGTAGTCGGCGGCGGAATCGATGATGAATTGCACGGACATGGGAAACCCCTTCTTTTAATCAAAATTGTAAGAGGATTATAACGCCAGAATGTTTATTTGTCAACATTTAATTTAAAAGATCCGCCTGCCCCGTGGGGGGCAGGCGGGATCGGTTTTCAGAAAGCCAAATTCGGCTGCTACGGCAGCTTTATTCCTCTTCCTTCTTGGCGGCTTCGATGATCTTGGCCTGGTTGATCTTGGGCACTTCCTCGTAACGCTCGAACTTCATGGTGAAGGAGCCCCGGGCCTGGGTCATGGCCCGCAAGTCGATAGCGTAGCTACCCATCTCGGCCATGGGGACCTCGGCCTCCACGATGGCGTTGCCCTCGCTGTCATGCTCCATGCCCATGACCCGGCCACGGCGCTTGTTCAGGTCGCCGATGGCGTCGCCCATGTTGTCGGAGGGAACGGTCACCTTCAGGGAGGCAATGGGCTCCAGGAGGGTGGGGTTGGCGTTGGGGATGCCTTCCTTGTAGGCCAGGTTGGCGGCGGTCTTAAAGGCCACTTCGTTGGAGTCCACAGGGTGGTAGGAGCCGTCGTACAGCGTGGCCTTCAGGTTCACCAGGGGATAGCCCGCCAGAGGTCCCTTCTGGACCGCTTCCCGCAGGCCCTTTTCCACGGCGGGATAGAAGTTCTTGGGCACGGAACCGCCGAAGACTTCCTCGGCGAAGATCATTTCCTCCTGCTCCTCCTGGGGCTCGAAGCGGATCCACACGTCGCCGAACTGGCCGGAGCCGCCGGTCTGCTTCTTGTGGCGACCGTGAGCCTCCACTTTCTTCTTGATCCGCTCCCGGTAGGCCACCTTGGCCGGAGACAGCACCGCCTCCACGCCGAAGCGGGTCTTGAGCTTGGACACCAGCACATCCAGCTGCTGGTCGCCGGCGCCGGAGACCACCAGCTGATGGGTCTCGGCGTTGTTGCTGACGGAGAAGGAGGGGTCCTCCTCGTTGAGCCGGTTCAGACCGGCGGCCACCTTCTCGTCCTGGCCCTTGGTCTTGGGGGCGATGGCCATGGAGTAGCAGGGCTCGGCGTAGGGGATGGGGGGCTTGGCCACCACGTTCTTGGGGTCGCACAGGGTGTCCCCGGTCTTGACCCGGTCCATCTTGCCAATGGCGCCGATATCGCCGCAGCACAGCTCCTTGATCTCGGTACTCTTCTTGCCGCACATGGTGTAGAGCCGGCCCAGCTTTTCGTTGTCGCCGGTGCGGGCGTTGACCATGGGAGTGTCGGAGGTGACGGTGCCGGACAGTACCTTCACAAAGCTGTACTTGCCGTACTGATCAGACACGGTTTTGAATACGAAAGCAACCGGCGCGCCGTTGGGATCGATCTTGAGGGTGGTTTCAGCGTCCCCGGCGGTGACCTTCACGGACTCCTTTTCCGTGGGATCGGGCAGCAGGGAGACGATCTTCTCCAGCAGGGGCAGGGAACCCAGGCAGCTCATGGCGGAGCCGCAGAGTACGGGCACCAGAATGCCTTCCAGAACGCCCTTGTGCATCCCCTGGGCCATTTCCTTGGGGGTGAAGTCCTCGCCGCCGAAGAATTTTTCCATGAAGTCCTCGCTGGTCTCGGCGACGGCTTCCTTCAGCGCGTCGGTGATCTCCTCGATCTCGCCCGCCTGGTCGCCGGGAACGGGGATCTCCACCTGCTTATTCTTCTCCATCTGGTAGGCCTTGCCCTGGAGAATATCGATGACGCCTGTGACCTTCTTGGCCCCGTTCAGGATGGGGACCACCAGGGGAGACACCCGGGTGCCGTACTTTTCCTGAAGGGAAGAGAGGGTGGCGGAGAAGTCGGAGTTCTCCTCGTCGACCTTGGAGACATAGATGAACCGGGGCATTTTCCGGGCTTCGCAGTATTTCCATGCCTTTTCCAGGCCCACGGTGATCCCGTCCTTGGCGGAGCAGACCAGAATGGCGGCGTCGGCGGCCTCCAGGGCCTCCATCACCGCGCCGCTGAAGTCAAAGCCGCCGGGGGCGTCCAGAACATTGATCTTCATGCCCTGATAGGACAGGGGGGCCAGGGCGGCGGAGATGGAGATGTTCCGGCGGATCTCCTCGGGATCGTAGTCGCAGGTGGTGTTGCCGTCGGCATTCTTGCCGATGCGGTCAATGGCGCCGGTCATGTAGAGCAAGCTCTCCGTCAGGGCTGTTTTGCCGCTGCCGCTGTGCCCAAGCAGGCAGATATTGCGAATGGCGTTTGCTGTGTACATAGTTTAACTCCTTTCAAGAGGCGCTGGCCTCCTTGCTGCGGCATTCCATGCCATAATAATGACATTATACACGAACACCCGCAGGATTTCAATGCCCAATTTAGTGATTTTTCGTTTTTTCTGAAAAAGGCCCCGGCCTTTGGGGCCGGGGCCTAAAAACACGGGTTTTTACCGCTGGATTCGGCCGGAGCCGTCGCCGCCGGCCAGCTTTTCCACCTCGGGAACGGTGACCATGTTGTAATCGCCCTCGATGGAGTGCTTCAGCGCGGAGGCCGCCACGGCAAATTCCACCGCCGCCTGGGTGGACTTGCCGGTGAGCAGACTGTAGATCAGGCCGCCGCCGAAGGAGTCGCCGCCGCCGACCCGGTCGATGATGTGCAGGTCATACTTCTTGGAGAAGCAGTACTCCCCGGAGGCCACGTCGTAGAGCATGGCGCTCCAGCCATTGTCGAAGGCGGAGTGGCTCTCCCGCAGGGTGATGGCGACCTTTTCAAAGCCGAACTTGTCCGCCAGCTGCTTGGCAACGCTCTTGTAGCCCTCCCGGTTCAGGCTGCCGCCGTAGATGTCGGTGTGTTCCGCCTCGATGCCGAACACGTCCTTGGCGTCCTCCTCGTTGGAGATGCACACGTCCACATACTGGCACAGCTCGGTCATGGCGGCCCGGGCCTGATCCCGGGTCCAGAGCTTGCCCCGGTAGTTCAGGTCACAGGAGATCTTCACCCCGTGGGCTTTGGCGGCCTTGCAGGCGTCCTTGCAGATCTCCACCACGTTGGGCCCCAGGGCCGGGGTGATGCCGGTGAAGTGGAACCAGTCCGCGCCCTTAAAGATGGCGTCCCAGTCAAAGTCCTCCCGGGAGGCCTCCTGGATGGCGGAGTGGGCCCGGTCGTAGATGCACACGGAGCCCCGCTGGGAGGCGCCCTTTTCATTATAGTAGATGCCGACCCGGTCGCCGCCCCGGGTGATCAGGGAGGTGTCCACGCCGTAGCGCCGGAGGCTGTTCACCGCCGCCTGGCCGATGGCGTGGGCGGGGAGCTTGGTGACGAAGGCGGCGTCCAAACCGTAATTGGCCAGGGACACGGCCACATTGGCCTCGCCGCCGCCGAAGGAGAACTCCAGGTGATCCGCCTGGACAAAGCGCTCGTAGTTGTAGGGCTGGAGCCGAACCATCAGCTCGCCGAAGGTGATAACTCTCATTTCTTTCTAGCCTCCTTGACGATCTCCACGGATTTTTCGCACAGCTTGGTGATTTTCTCCCATTCGCCGTTTTCGATCAGGTCCGCGGTGACCATGTAGCTGCCGCCGCAGGCGCAGATCACGGGGCTGGCGGCGTAGTCCGCCAGATTCTTCAGGCTGATGCCGCCGGTGGGCATGACCTTGAACATGGGGAAGGGGGCGGACATGGCCTTGATCTTGGCCAGGCCGCCGGACTGCTCGGCGGGGAAGAATTTCAGGACCTCCAGGCCCAGCTTATAGGCGGTGTGATAATCGGTGGGGGTGGTGCAGCCGGGGAAGATGGTGACGCCCTTTTCCTGGCAGTAGCGGACGATGTCCGGGTCCAGGCCGGGGGTGACGATGAATTTGGCCCCGGCGGCCAGCGCCTCGTCCACCTGCTTGGTGGTCAGGACCGTGCCCGCGCCCACCAGCATCTCCGGGAAGCTCTCGGACATGATGCGGATGGCGTCGGCCGCGCCGGCGGCCCGGAAGGTGACCTCCGCCACGGGCACGCCGCCTTCGATCAGGGCTTTGGCCAGAGGCGCGGCGTCCCGGGTGGGATGGTTCAGCTTGATCACCGGAACTACGCCGATTTGACTGATTTTCTGCTGCAATTCGTTCATGCGATCTCCTCCTATGTAATGATTTGAGGGAAACAAATAAAATCCACCGGGCAGAGAACGGGAAATTTAGTCAGCCTGCCCATATTTCTCCTTCATTATAACGGAAAAAACCGCCTGTGTCAATTCCATTTCCCGGCATTTCCATGGACGATCCGGGAGAAAAAACCGGGAAAAACCGATGCGTCCCATCTCCCCCGCCCAACCGCCCCTCAGGGTTGCCGACTGAACGACGGAGATGGGACGTACCGCGTCCCGGGGGAGGGGGCCGGAAGGGCCCCCGAGACGGCGGCGGATCTACAGCTGTGCCGCGTCCGCGCTCTTTAGCTGCAGCTGCAGCTTGTCCGCGATCAAAGCGATGAACTCGGAATTGGTGGGCTTTCCCTTGGTGTTGGACACGGTGTAGCCGAAAAATCGCTGCAGGGTGTCCAGATCCCCCCGGTCCCAGGCCACCTCGATGGCGTGGCGGATGGCCCGCTCCACCCGGGACGGGGTAGTGGCGAAGGTCTTTGCCACCTGGGGATAGAGGACCTTGGTGATGGCGTTGATCACGTCCATATCCCCCACGGCTATGATGATGGCCTCCCTCAGATATTGATAGCCCTTGATGTGGGCGGGCACGCCGATCTCATGGATGATGTTGGTGACCATGGTCTCGATGCTGGCCTTGTCCGGGCGGCGGCTCAGATTGGTCCGGCGGTTCTCCCCACCCCGGATCTCTTCCAGCCGTTCCACCAGCGCGGTCATATCGCAGGGCTTGAGCATCAGATATCTTGCTCCCAGATTGGCGGCGGCGGAGGCCACATACTCCGTCACAAAACCGGAGGTGGCCAGGGTGACCGGCCGGTGTTCCATGCCGGAAATGGCCTTGAGAACGCTGATTCCGTCCCGCTTGGAAAGCATCAGATCCAGCACCAGCACGTCCGGCTTCCGCTCGGAGACCATGCGAATGGCCTGCTCCCCATCCCCTGCCGTCCCCAGGACCTGGAACCCGCCGGCCCGTTGCAGCTCAGCGGTCAGACTGGTGCAGAATTCTTCCGTATTGTCCGCAATGATCACGGTTGTACAGTTGTCCATAACATCCTCTCCTGACATATGAAATTTCTCCCCGTGCCCGTGGCGCGCCACCGGGCTGCGACAAATATAATTTAGCATAAGAAAACACTTTTTTCAAGGAAAAACCTAAACAATCGTTCGGGAAAAAGTTGGTTTTTCAGACAAAATCCGCGGAAATTCTACAAGAAACGTCGAAAAATGTCGAAAAGTAGGGAGAACCGGAAAAATCAAACCGGGCCAGTTGACGAAACCTCGCCGCTGTTGTAGAATAGGTACGTCTTTTTGAAAGGAGCGATTCGCTATGAACGATGTATGGAATTTGGAACCGATTTACCATGGCTTTGACGACCCCGCTTTCGCCCGGGACTATGAAACCGGCAAGGCTTTGATCGCCCAGTTCGCCGCCTTCGCGGAGAGCCTGCCGGAGCGGGCGCCCGCCCAGGCCCTTCGGGAGGGCGTGGCCCTGGAGGAGAAGATCTCCGCCGTGGTGGGGAAGATGGCGGGCTATGCCTCTCTGCGCCAGTCCGCCAACACTAAGGACCCGGAGGCCGGTTCTCAGATGGGCCGGATCATGCAGCTGTTCAGCGGCTTGGCGGGTCCCCGGGCCGCCTACCAGGACTGGGCCGGAAAGCTGCCCGACCTGATGGATATTGTGCGCAGCGACCCGGAGCTGAAGGACTATGCCTACCGCTTTTCCAATCTGGCGGAGAACAGCGCCTACCTGCTGCCCGGCCGGGGCGAAGAGATCGCAGCCAAGCTGAGCATGTCCGGCGGGGACGCCTGGAGCGACCTGCAGCAGTATCTGACCAGCACCGTGCCGGTGACCTACCGGGGGAAGCGGACCAACCTCTCCGCCATTCGGAATCTGGCCTACGACCCGGATCCACAGGTGCGGAAGGACGCCTATGAGGCGGAGATCGCCTGCTATGAGCGAATCGCCGACCCGGTGGCCTACGCCCTGAACTCCATCAAGCTGGAAACCATCTCCGACTGCCAGCTCCGGGGCTACGCCTCCCCGTTGGAGCGGACCTTGAAGCACTCCCATATGAAGCGGGAGACCCTGGACGCCATGTTCTCCGCCATCGACGAGTACCTGCCCAAATTCTGGAAGTACCTGAAGACCAAGGCCAAGGCCCTGGGCCACGAAAACGGCCTGCCCTGGTACGATCTGTTTGCCCCCGTGGGCGCCGCCTCTACCACCTTTACCGCTCAGGACGCCCGGGACTATCTGGTGAATCTCTTCGCCGGGTTCGATCAGGAGCTGTCTGACATGGTGGCCCGGGCGTTCGACAACGCCTGGATCGACTTCTATCCCCGGGACGGCAAGGCCGGCGGAGCCTTCTGCGCCAGCGTGGAGTGCCTGGGGGAGAGCCGGATCCTGACCAATTTTGACGGCATGTTCACCGACGTGGTCACTCTGGCCCATGAGTTGGGCCACGCCTTCCACAACCAGTGCATCCGGGATCACCGGACCATGAACCACGGCTATTCCATGCCCGTGGCGGAGACCGCCTCCACCTTCAACGAGTGCGTGGTCATGGCCTCCGCGATCCAGGCAGCCAAGGACGACGCGGAGAAGCTGAACCTGATCGAGTCCCAGCTCCAGGACGCCACCCAGGTGATCTGCGATATCTATTCTCGCTACCGCTTTGAGACCATGGTGTTCGAGAACCGGGAGGAGCGGTTTATGCACGCCCCCACCCTCTGCGATTTTATGTTAACCGCCCAGAAGCAGTCCTACGGCGACGGCCTGGACCACAGCTGCCTGCACCCCTATATGTGGGTGTGCAAGAGCCACTACTACGGCCCCACCTTCTACAATTTCCCCTATGCCTTCGGCGCGCTGTTCGCCCGGGGCCTGTACGCCCAGTACGAAAAGGAGGGCGCTGCCTTCGTGCCCAAGTACAAGCGGCTGCTCCACACCACCCCCGTGGCCTCCGTGGAGGACGCCGCCCAGGTGGCCGGCATCGATCTGACGGACGGGCGCTTCTGGCGGGGCGCTCTGGATACCATCGCGGAGCAGATCGACCTGTTCTGCGCGCTGGTGGAGGGCGGCCGTGGATAAGAGAACTGTTGGACTGCTGAATTATCTGGGCGCTGCCCACAGCGCCTATCACGCCATCGATCTGTTGGTCCGGGAGCTGACCCAGGCGGGCTACACCCGCCTGGCGGAGGAGGAGGACTGGGACATCGTCCCCGGCGGGAAGTATTTCCTGACCCGGAACAGCACCAGTCTCATCGCCTTCCGCACCCCCACCGGGAATCCCAAGGGCTTTCTGATGAGCGCCAGCCACTCTGACCGGCCCACCTTGAAGGTGAAGGAGAACGGGGAGCTGGTGGGCAATTACACCCGCCTTGCCGTGGAAAAATACGGCGGGCTGCTGATCGCCCCCTGGCTGGACCGGCCGCTGTCTCTGGCGGGCCGGGCCCTGATCCAGACCCCCGAGGGCATCGAGGGCCGGCTGGTGGACATCGACCGGGACCTGCTGCTGATCCCCAACGTGGCGATCCACATGAACCGGAAGGCCAACGACGGCTACGTCTGGAACCTGGCGGTGGACACCCTGCCTCTGATGGGGAACAAGAGTACCGCCGGCGCCTTTCAGCGGCTGCTGGAGGAAACCGCCGGGGGCCGGGTGCTGGGCCACGATCTATACCTCTACGTCCGCCAGAAGCCCACGGCCTGGGGCATGGAGGAGGAGTTCATCTCTTCCCAGGCCCTGGATGACCTGGAGTGCGCCTGGTGCTGTACCCAGGGCTTCCTGAACGCGGCGGACAGCGGCAGCGTGCCGGTGCTGTGCGTCTTCGACAGCGAGGAAGTGGGCTCCTGCACTGCCCAGGGCGCGGATTCCGAGCTGCTGGAGGGCACCCTGGAGCGGATCAGCAAGGGCCTGGGGGTCAACCCCCGGCGGATGCTGGCCCAGTCCTTCATGGTCTCGGCGGACAACGCCCACGCCGTCCATCCCAACCACCCGGAGTACGCCGACCCGGCCAACGCGCCGGTACTCAACGGCGGCATCGTGCTGAAATTCAACGCCGGCCAGCGGTACACCACCGACGGCCTCTCCGCCGCCATTTTCCGGAAGGTCTGCCATATGGCAAACGTGCCCACCCAGACCTACTATAACCGCCCGGATATCTCCGGCGGGTACACCCTGGGCCGGATCTCTCTGAACCACGTCAGCGTGGCCACGGCGGACATCGGCCTGCCCCAGCTGGCCATGCACTCCTGCTATGAGACCGCCGGGGTAAAGGACGCGCTGTACCTGGAGGAGGCCATGGCCAAGTATTACTCCTGCACCCTGGGCTTCTGGGACAGCTGCATCTCCCTGGGATGAGCAAATTGCCCAAATTATATGCAAATACATTCACTTTTTCGACACTTGCGCTAAATCCCATCCTATGATATAATAAGCCTATCTCGGTGGAGTATGCCTACTCCACATAATAGGCACATTCCGCCAAAAAAGGAGGAATATTAAAAACCGCTTGACTCGCGGTGCGGCAGTGTGGAGACCTGCCGTAATGCAGTGCCGCTTTATTCATCGGCGGCTGCGAGAACGTACATTGAGGATTCAGTACGTTCAGAGTCGGAAGTATGGCAACATTGACCCTGAAGAACATCAAGAAGATCTACCCGTTCAGCGGCGACGACACCAAGAAGAAGAAAAAGAAGAAGGGCGACGAGCCGGAGGAGAAGAAGGTCAATCTCCAGGTCACGGACAAGGGCGTGGTAGCCGTCCAGGAATTCAATCTGGAGATCCAGGACAAGGAGTTTATCGTCCTGGTAGGCCCCTCCGGCTGCGGCAAGTCCACGACCCTGCGGATGATCGCGGGCCTGGAGGAGATCTCCGAGGGCGAGCTGTACATTGGCGATCGGCTCGTCAACGACGTGGCCCCCAAGGATCGGGACATCGCCATGGTGTTCCAGAACTACGCGCTGTACCCCCACATGACGGTGTACGACAACATGGCCTTCGCTCTGAAGCTGCGGCACACCCCCAAGGCGGAGATCGACAAAAAGGTGAAGGAAGCGGCGGAGATCCTGGACATCACCCAGTACCTGGGTCGGAAGCCCAAGGCCCTGTCCGGCGGCCAGCGGCAGCGGGTGGCCATTGGCCGGGCCATTGTCCGGAACCCCTCCGTCATGCTGATGGACGAGCCCCTGAGTAACCTGGACGCCAAGCTCCGGAACCAGATGCGGGCGGAGATCATCAAGCTGCGGGAACGGATCAATACGACCTTTATCTATGTGACCCACGACCAGACCGAGGCCATGACCCTGGGGGACCGGATCGTCATCATGAAGGACGGCTTTATCCAGCAGATCGGCACGCCTCAGGAGGTCTTCAACCATCCCTACAATCTGTTTGTGGCCGGCTTTATCGGCACGCCTCAGATGAACTTCTTCGACGCCCAACTGACGAAGGTGAACGGGAAGTACGCCGTGCGGCTGGGTGATCTGACGGTGGAGCTGTCGGAGGACAAGCAGGCGGCGCTGGCGAAGAACAAGGTCGCGGAGCAGGCGGTGACCCTGGGCGTCCGTCCGGAGCATATTTCTCTGGCGGAGACGGGCATCGAGGCCAAGGTGGACGTCCATGAGATGATGGGCTCCTCTGTCCACCTGCACGTCACGGCCATGGGGCAGGATGTGGTTCTGGTGGTGTCCACCATGAACATGACCGGCGCGGAGATCGAGGCCCTGACCTCCGGCTCCACGGTCCACTTCCAGTTCCAGGGCAACGTGTGCCACGTTTTCAGCCGGGAAACCGGGGTCAATTTGGAAGCATAAACCACATTTTTCCGGGCGGCGCCCTTCCGCACCGCCCGGTTTTCATGCTTTCTCAGGGCTGCCGTTTCAGCTCCTGGGAAGGAGAAATGTCCACAGGTGTGTTTAACAGGTGGACGGATTTGAGCTTGTCTTTTTTACAGATACAAACGGCGGTTTTGTAAAAAATGCCTATTTGTGTAGGTTTCTCTTGACAAATCCATGGAAAAGTATTACTCTTTTAGCATATGGCCTGAAAAGGGTGTTTCGGGCGGACGGAATCGGGACAGAATCTGTCCGTGGAGAGCGTTCTCGGGCCCGTTTGAAAGTTGAAAACCATCCTCATTCGAGGATCATTTATAGAATGGGAGAATTGCATATGAGCTATAACTGTCTGAACATCCTGCGCTGGACGGAAGCGAAGCTGAAATATACCTACGACGTTTCCCTCCAAGAGGCTACGCCCCAGGAGCTTCACGAGGCACTGGGCGAGGCGGTGATGATGGCCATCAGCGATAACTGGAGCACCAGCAAGCGTACCCGGATGCACCAGCGGAAGGCCTACTACATCTCCGCGGAGTATCTCATCGGCCGGCTGGTGTACAGCAATCTCTATAACCTGGGCATTTTGGACGAGATGAAGCAGATTTTTGCCGAGCGGGGGGTGGATCTGGCGATCCTGGAGGATATCGAGGATGCCGCCCTGGGCAACGGCGGCCTGGGCCGTCTGGCGGCCTGCTTCCTGGACTCCGCCGCCAGCACCAATATCCCCCTGTCCGGCTATGGCCTCCGGTATCGCTTCGGCCTGTTTAAGCAGAGCTTCGATGCCGAGGGGGGCCAGAGCGAGAGCGCCGACGATTGGACCAAGTACGGCGACCCCTGGTCCTACCGCCGCTACAACCATACCGTCAAGGTCTCCTTCCCGGACCATACCGTTCTCGCGGTGCCCTACGACGTGCCCATCATTGGCTACGGCACCCAGAATATCAACACCCTTCGCCTCTGGCAGTGCGAGGCCGAGGAGGAGCTGGACTTCAACGCCTTCAATGAGCAGGACTATCAGCGGGCCCTGACCCAGAAGAACAAGGCCGAGGACATCACCCGGGTGTTGTACCCCAACGACTCCACCTTGGAAGGTAAGCGTCTGCGGATCAAGCAGCAATATGTGCTGTCCTCCGCTTCCTTGCAGGACATGATGCGTACCTACAAGGCCAGCCATGGCAACGATCTGAGCCATTTCGCGGAGTTTTACGCCGTGCAGCTCAACGATACCCATCCGGCCATGTCCATCCCGGAGCTGATCCGGCTGCTGATGCTGGAGGGCATGGGCTTTGATCAGGCCTTCGCCATCGCCCAGCAGACCTTCTCCTATACCAACCACACCGTCATGGGCGAGGCATTGGAAAAGTGGCCCCTGGATCTGCTGCGCAGCGTGGTGCCGGAGATCGTGGACATCATTCTGCGCATCGACGGCAAGCTCAAGGCGGAGCATCCGGGTCTGTTCATTGTCCAGGATAACACCGCCCATATGGCGAATCTGTCCGTCTATGTAGGCTCCTACGTCAACGGCGTGGCGGAGATCCACTCCAAGATCCTCCAGGACGATCTGTTCCACGACTGGTATCAGATCTACCCCAGTCGGTTCCAGAACAAGACCAACGGCGTTACGCCCCGCCGGTGGATGGGCCTGTGCAATCCGGAGCTGACCCAGCTTCTGCGCTACCGCATCGGCAGCGATTTCCTGAAGGACCTGGACCAGCTGGAGAAGCTCAAGCCCATGATCAACGACGATATGGTTCGCCAGTTCAACGCCGTCAAGCGGGCGAAGAAGGAGCAGCTCTGCGCGGTGCTGGCCCAGCATGAGGGCATCCGGCTGAACCCCAACTTTATCTTTGACGTACAGGTGAAGCGGCTCCACGAGTACAAGCGGCAGCTGCTCAACGCCCTGTCTATTGTGGACATCTACTTCCGCCTGAAGGACGGCAGCCTTACCGATTTCCAACCCACGGTGTACCTCTTCGGCGCCAAGTCCGCCCCCGGCTATGTCCGGGCAAAGGCCATTATCCGCTATATCAACCGTGTTGCCAAGCTGGTCAACAACGACCCGGCGGTGAACCATCTGCTGAAGGTGGTCTTTGTGCAGAATTACAACTGCTCCTACGCCGAGCATATCATCCCCGCCGCCGACATCTCCGAGCAGATCTCCCCGGCGGGCACCGAGGCCTCCGGCACCGGCAACATGAAGCTGATGATGAACGGCGCCGTGACCCTGGGCACCCTGGACGGGGCCAATGTGGAGATCGTCAAGGAGGCCGGCTGGGAGAACAACTATATCTTCGGCGCCACGGTGGAGCAGATCAACGCCTGCCGGGACAGCTACTATGCCCGGGGCATCTACGATTCCAACCCCCGGCTCCACCGGGCCATCGATACCCTGGTGGACGGCACCGTGCCGACGGACGAGGCCCAGCAGGAGCTGTACCATTCCCTTTTGGACGGAGCCAGCTGGCACAAGGCGGATCACTACTTCCTGCTGCTGGACTACCAGTCCTATCTGGACGCCAAGCTCCGGGCCAACAAGGACTATGCCGACCGGCTGGCCTTTGGCCGCAAGTGCCTGATGAACGTGGCCAGCTCCGCCAAATTCTCCTCCGACCGCACCATCCGGCAGTACGCCCAGGAGATCTGGCATATCAAGCCCACCCAGTACTGAGATTTTCCCCGCTTCCTGCCGGAAGCGGGGAAATTTTTGCCCGGGAGAAGAGGAATTTCCCCCAAAATTGCCGCCCGGCCAATTTGGCCGGGCGGCGGGTCTTTATAGGGTCTGATAGCCGCAGCCGCAGCTGGGGGTCTCCTCCCCGCCGCCGTGCTGGTTCTGATCGCATCCTTTGGGGGTGAACTGTCCCGTGGGGAAGGGAATGCGGCTGAACATCTCGCAGGGGTCCTCGGCGCAGCCGGGGGAGTCGCAGCATTCCTTGGTGGGGATGCTGTAATCCAGCACCGGCACCACCAGCTGGGCGTCCCGCTCCAGGCGGATGATGGAGAACTGGCCCAGGGTGACGAACAGGCGCCGCCGCTCCCCGGAGACCACCAGCTCCTCGTCAAACATCCGGCTGATGGCGCTGGGGATCTGCACCGTCGTGGTTTCCTGGCAGGGGCAATCGCAGACGTCCCGCACCTTGGAGCTGAGGACCATGGGATCCAGCACCTCCACCACGGCGGTGGGCAGGTTAGCGCTGTACCGGGTCAGGCCGTCCAGCTCCCCAATGCGGGTATCGCTGGTGAAGATGTGGGCCCGGCTCTCCTCGCCGCAGAGGACTGCCCGCTTGGAGAATACCGCCAGACCGTAGAGGGAGGCGGGCCGGCCGCTGCCGATCACCGCGTCCGCCAGGATCCGGTAGTAGAAGGTCACGTCCACGCAGTAGTGGTTCCGGTCGAAGGCCACCGGCTCCACGTCAATATAGGTGTACAGCAGATCCGCGCACCGGACCCGGGCGCCGGCGGCGGAGTCCAGTACGGTTTGGGAGCCGCTGGTCAGATAGACCCGCAGATCCTCGATGCAGTCCTTGTCCCGGCAGCTGTCCGTAATCTTTTGCGTATGGATGGACATCGTGTCCCGCGGATTGTCGGACCTGCACCGCGAGACATCCTGAGTTTGCTCTGGCATGAAAAAAAACCTCCCGATGGTTGATGCATAAGCGAGAGAAGAAAGTCGCTTATAAGACAGTTTATGCGGGGGGCACCAGACTGTGCCAGGCAAAAGGGGCCGCGGACGCCTGCCGGGAGGAAAAAGTCAGGCAAAGGAGTAGAGGGTCTGGCTTTGGTAGGTTTTCCCAACGCTCTGGGGCCAATGGGAATGGTGGACAAAGTCGGGATAGAACTGGGGCTCCAGGGCCACGGCGCTGTGGGGCGGGTAGAAAATGCCCCCCTTGCCGGTGTCCCGGAGGAAATTGGCAGTGTACACCTGCAACCCGGGGCAGTCGGTGGTCAGGGTCATCCGGCGGCCCGAATGGGGATCCTCCAGCACCGCCGGTCCGGTGAGTACAAAGTTGTGGTCCACACCGCTTTGCAGATGGAGGGGCGGATAGTCCTCCTTTAGCACCGCTCCCAGGACCTTGGGGGTACGGAAATCCATGGGGGTGCCGGCCACCCGCCGCTCCTCGCCGGTGGGGATGCTCGCTTCGTCCGCCGGGTGGAAGGCCGGGGCCGTCAGGGTCAGCTTCTGGTCCATGGCAAGCTCCGGCCGGTCCTGGCCCGCCAGGTTAAAATAGCTGTGGTTGGTCAGATTGAATACCGTGTTCCGGTCGCTCTCCCCCCGGTAGGTGATCCGCAGGGCCCTGGGTGGTTCCAGCGCATAGGTGACCCAGATGGTGGCGTTTCCCGGAAAGCCCTGGTCCCCGTGGGGGCTCTGGAGGCGGAAGGTGACGCTGCTTTCCGTCTGGGTCTCCACCTGCCAGAGCCGGAAGGAATAGCCCTCCGGGCCGCTGTGGAGGCTGTTGGGCCCTTCGTTCGCCGCCAGGCGGACTTCCGCTCCGTCCAGAAGAAAGGCCGCCCCCGCGATCCGGTTGGCGTTGCGCCCCACCGTGGCCCCCAGATAGCCCGTGCCCCGGAGGTAGCCGGAAACCTGGTCGTAGCCCAGCACCACGTCCACCGCTGTTCCGCCGGCGTCGGGGACCAGGAGCCGAACCAGCGTGGCACCGAAGTCCGTGACCTGGGCGGTCAGGCCGAAGCCGGTCAGGGTGTACAGCCGCGCCTGGGAGCCGTCTTCCAGGCGGCCAAAGAATGTTGACATCGAATTCGCTCCTTTCCGTTTTTTCCATTTTAACAGAACGGATGGGTTTTTGCAACCTCTTTACCGCCATTTCTACGGCGGGCGGACAAAATCGGGGGAAAATCTCTACATCCGGGATTTTTCTCCGGGAGCAACAATATTTTGTGATTGCCACTTGACAAAGCCACAAGATGTAGTATAATTATCTTTGCACGGTCGCCGCAAATCCAGCCGCGCACAAAGGAGGACTCTACCAATGAAAATTATCAAACGAAATGGCGCCGAGGTTGTATTCGACTTAGAGAAGATCGTGATGGCCATTACCAAGGCCAACAACGCCGCGGAAGAAAACTACCGCATGACCCCCCTGCAGATCCAGCGCATCGCGGAGAACGTGAAAATCAGCTGCGAGGAGATGGGCCGCAGCCCCTCCGTGGAGGAGATCCAGGACCTGGTGGAGAAATCCATTATGGCCCATGGCGCCTTTGAGGTGGCCAAGGAGTATATCACCTACCGCTATACCCGCAGCCTGCTCCGCCAGTCCAACACCACCGACGACCGGATTCTGAGCCTCATCGAGTGCAATAACGAGGAGGTCAAGCAGGAGAACGCCAATAAGAATCCCACCATCAACGCGGTCCAGCGGGACTACATGGCCGGGGAGGTGTCCAAGGACATCACCCGCCGGATCCTGCTGCCGGCGGACGTGGTGGCGGCCCACGAGGCGGGCATCATCCACTTCCACGACGCGGATTACTATGCCCAGCACATGCACAACTGCGATCTGGTGAATCTGGAGGACATGCTGCAAAACGGCACCGTCATCTCCGGCACCCTGATCGAGAAGCCCCATTCCTTCTCCACCGCCTGCAACATCGCCACCCAGATCATCGCCCAGGTGGCCTCCAACCAGTACGGCGGCCAGTCCATCAGCCTGACCCACCTGGCCCCCTTTGTCCAGGTCAGCCGGGAGAAGATCCGCCGCACGGTGGAAAAGGAGATGGAGGCGTTCCACGTCCGTCCCGATGAGGAGGCCATCTCCCAGGTGGTGGAGGAGCGGCTCCGGGACGAGGTCCGCCGGGGCGTTCAGACCATCCAGTACCAGGTGGTGACTTTGATGACCACCAACGGGCAGGCTCCCTTCATCACTGTGTTCATGTATCTGGGCGAGGCCAAGAACGAGCGGGAGAAAAAGGACCTGGCCATGATCATCGAGGAGATGCTCCGCCAGCGCTATGAGGGCGTGAAGAACGAGAAGGGCGTGTGGGTCACGCCCGCCTTCCCCAAGCTGATCTATGTCCTGGAGGAGGACAATGTGGAAGAGGGCACCCCCTACTTCTACCTGACCCGTCTGGCCGCCCAGTGTACCGCCAAGCGGATGGTCCCCGACTATATCAGCGCCAAGAAGATGCGGGAGTACAAGCTCAGCAAGGGCGAGACCCCGGGCCACGGCGATGTGTACACCTGCATGGGCTGCCGCAGCTTTTTGACCCCCGACCGCTCCGGCAATGGCTGGGACAACGTGGCCAACGCCCAGAACTATGAGCCCGGCAAACCCAAATACTACGGCCGGTTCAACCAGGGCGTGGTGACCATCAACCTGGTGGATGTGGCCCTGTCCTCCGGCCGGGATGTGGACAAGTTCTGGCAGATCTTCGACGAGCGCCTGGACCTGTGCTACCGGGCCCTGCTGTGCCGCCATGAGCGGCTGAAGGGGACATTGTCCGACGCCGCGCCCATTTTGTGGCAGTACGGCGCCCTGGCCCGGCTTCCCAAGGGCGAGCCCATCGACAAGCTCCTCTACGGCGGCTATTCCACCATCTCCCTGGGCTACGCGGGGCTGTATGAGTGCGTCAAGTACATGACCGGCAAATCCCACACGGACCCGGAGGCCAAGCCCTTCGCCCTGTCTGTCATGCAGCACATGAACGACGCCTGCCAGACCTGGAAGGCCCGGCACAACATCGACTTCTCCCTCTACGGCACGCCTCTGGAGTCCACCACCTATAAATTTGCCAAGTGCCTGCAAAAGCGGTTCGGCATCATCCCCGGCATCACGGACAAGAGCTATATCACCAACTCCTACCATGTCCATGTCACCGAGGAGATCGACGCCTTCACCAAGCTGGCCTTTGAGGCGGAGTTCCAGCAGCTCAGCCCCGGCGGCGCCATCAGCTATGTGGAGGTGCCGGATATGCAGAACAATATCGACGCGGTGTTGGAAGTCATGCGGTTTATCTACGACAATATCATGTATGCCGAGCTGAACACCAAGTCCGACTACTGCCAGGTCTGCGGCTATGACGGCGAGATCAGCATTGAGGAAGAGGACGGCAAGCTGGTGTGGGTCTGCCCCCAGTGCGGCAACCATGACCAGAGCAAAATGAACGTGGCCCGCCGGACCTGCGGTTATATCGGTACCCAGTTCTGGAACCAGGGCCGGACCCAGGAGATCAAGGACCGGGTCCTGCATCTGTAAACATCACAATGGGCCGGGCGTACTGCGTCCGGCCCCTTTGCGTGGAAAAGGGGAGAGGAGTATGCGGATCGAATACCGGGACATCGTCCTGCGGGACTGCGAGCAGGGGGATATTGAAGACGAGCTGCGCTGGATGAACGTCCAGACCCAGTGGATGGACGAGGACACGCCCTGGGAGCGGGCGGAGCCGGTGGACCCGGCCTTTCTGCGGGAGGAGATGCTGGACATGATCCGGGACGCCGCCGCCAACGACCGGCGCTCCCGGCTGGAGATCCTGGCAGGGGACCGGCATATCGGCTTTGTCTGTGCCTATCCCTTTGCCACCGCCGACCTGGCGGCCCGGACTGGGGCGGCGGTGACGGGCCTGGCCCTGGGCATCGAGCTGTGCGAGCCGGAATATTGGGGCAGGGGCTATGGGTCCCAGGCCCTGGCCGCCTGGACCCGCTACTGCTTGGATCAGGGGGCCACCCACTTATTTCTGGAGACCTGGTCCGGCAACCGCCGGATGATGCGCTGCGCCGAGAAGCTGGGCTATTCCCTCTGCCTCCGGGAGATCGGAGCCAGGACCGTCAACGGCAGATCCTGGGACGCTCTGACCTACGCTCTGGATATCGGCGGATTTAACGCGGTATACTGAAAAGACGAACCCCCACCGGGCCCTCGGTATCGTGGGCCCGGAGGGGGTTCGTTTGCGCAGGGTCCTAATCCTGGGCCAGGAATTTTTCCCCGCATTTGGGGCAGGTGATCTGGATCTTTCCCTTGCCCTTGGGCACCCGGAGGGCGCAGCGGCACTTGGGGCAGGTAAAATAGTTGTAGGCCGGATCCTGGGGCTCGCCGGTGGGACGGGGCGGTTCCTGCTCCTTCGGCCCCTTAGGGGGCTTGGGCTGCTTCGGAGGCTTGGGCTCCTTGGGCGGCTTCGGAGGCCGCTGCCCGGCGGAAAATGCCGGCATTTGGAACAGCGGGCGGTCCGGGAATTTGCCCATGACCATCTCCTGCCAAACAAACCGCCAAAGGAACAGATAGTCCAGCGGCAGGAGCAGCAGAAACAGCGTCTGCCAGGAGCCCATCAGGATAATGGCCAGCACGCTGGCGGCCAGGGCGATCCCCGTTCCCGCCAGGGCCCAGGAGCGGGCGTTCTGCTTCGCTTGCTCTACGGTCTGGGGGTCCGGGATCCCCTGATCGCAGTACCCCTTGTATTTTTTGTTGGCAAACAGAGCGGCGCATCCCACGATCAACAGCAGCAAGATCGGGGCCATTCGCAGCAGGGTCCCCACCAGGCTGATGACCAGCAGGATCCCCACCAGCGCCCACAGCTTGCCATAGGGATTGGTGTCGCGCCGGGGAGCCTCTTCGCCGGAAGCGGATTCCTGCCGGGGCTGCTCCCGCGGTTCCTGCTTTGGACCGCCGGGGCCCTTCAGAAGCAGCAGCATGGCCCCGCCGCCGGCGTGGTGCAGGGGGCACCCGGCCTCCACATGGCCCACACAGCGCGCGGTTTTTTCGTCAGGTCCACTATAGATTCTGCCGTCGGCGGCGACGCGGCCCACACAGCCTGAGACGTCGCCGGAGCGGTAGATTTTGCCGTCGGCGGTCACATAGCCGATGCTGCTTGCCGCTTCCCCGGGCCCGTAGATCTGCCCGTCGTCGGCCACACGGCCCACGCGGTGGCCGGCCTCGGCGGTGGGATGGTCGTAGATTTGCCCGTCCGGGCCGGTGTGGCCCACGCAGCGGCCCAGCTCCGCTGTGGGATGGTTGTAAACCTTGCTCATTTTACCGCCTCCTTTAGATATGCTTTCAGCGCGGGCAGACGGTCCAGGGCGGTTTTCCGTCCGATCTGGTATACCCGCTCCAGCTCCTCCGGATTTTTCTCCATGCTGCCGATGCGCAGCGCCTCCGGCGGCCGGAGGACGAAAACCGTGCCCTTTTCCTCCTTCTCCCGGATGGCGGCGGTGGCTTGATTGTACCGCAGGTGCCGGTACGCCATGGCCTCCACCATTTTGGGATATTTCCGCAGCAGCGTCCGGGCCAGGGGGACCAGATTGTTAGGCTTTTTCACATAGTCCAGGGGCTGGGTCAGAATGACCACATTTCCCCGGTAGCCCAGGGACTCCATGTACTCTAGGGGCACCGAGTCGGCAATGCCCCCGTCCAGGAGCTTTTCCTCACCAATTTCCACCACCCGGGACACCAGGGGCATGGAGGCAGAGGCCCGCATCCAGAGAATGTCCTCCCCATCTCCGTTGTCGCACCGGTGGTACACAGGCTTGCCGGTGGTCACGTCGGTGCAGGTGACGTAAAAGGCCATGGGATTTTCCTGAAAGGCCGCCGTGTCGAACACATCCAGCTCCGTGGGCAGGGTGTGGTAGCAAAATTCCGCGTTGTATAGATCCCCGGTACGCAGCAGGGAGTCGAAGCTGCAGTACCGTTTGTCGGCGCAGTACCGCTTGTTGTACCGCAGGGCCCGGCCCGGCTGGCGGGACTTATAGTTGCAGCCGAACACCGCGCCCGCCGAGACGCCGATCATGCCGTCAAAGACGATGCCCTGCTCCATAAACACATCCAGCGCGCCGCAGGTGAACATTCCCCGCATGGCGCCGCCCTCCAAGATCAGTCCCCGCAAAGTTCCTTCGCTCCTTTCTCCGGGGAAAACAATCCCCCGCCGATAATGCCCAGCCGCTGAAAAATGGGGTAGAGGTAGCTGGCTCCAAAGGTCCCCAGGGCCTTGGGCCCCGGTACGGCCCCGGCTAATTCGATCGCTTTGCGATAGGCCTGGTTGACGGTGGAGCGGGTGATGGATTTTTCCTTCCGGTCCACGAACAGCTCGTTGCCCCGCAGGGTGAAGCGAAAGCGCAGCCCTTTGGCGGTTGTCAGTTCCGCCCCCGCCAACGCCTCCAGCCTGGTCCAGAGGGCGATCTCCTCCGGGGTGTAGAGGCTGGTATCCGCGTATTTTGCCACGCCGCTCCCTCCCGTGTCCAAAGAATACCTATATTATGGCACAGCTTGGTAAAAAATGCAACCGTTTCCTTGAAACACAGAGCCTCGCCGGGATTCGGCGAGGCTCCAAGCTTTATTTCACATAGTCCATACAGATCCAGCCGGTGGTGATCCGGCCCCACTTCACCCCGTCTACCTCGGTGGTTTCCAGCACTTCCACCTTAGTGCCATAGTACAGATAGCCGACGATGGTGTTTCCAACGCCGGGGGCCTTCCGAACATGGAGGGCGTCGGCGGTCACGGTGCCGGTGATGGTCTGGGGAGCGGCGGGCTGGGTGCTGTCCGTTCCGCCGTCCTCACCGGCGGGCTGGGTGGAATCGGTGGGCTGGGTGGAATCGGTGGGCTGGTCTTCCGTGGTATGGTCTCCGCCGGATCCGGAAGCGGCGTCCAACTGGATATAGTCCATGCTGACCCAGCCCTTCTCTGTCTTGCCCCAGACGGTGGCGCCCACGGTGCGGGTCTCGGTGATGGTGACCTTGGCGCCCGGATTCAGATAGGTCAGAATGGAATAGCTGGTGCCGGGGCCGCTGCGGACATTCAGATAGTCGCTGACCTTGACGGTGCCGGTTTGGGTGGCGGCAGGATTCTGGGGGGCGGAGGCGGTGTCCAGCTTCACATAGTCCAGGCTGATCCAGCCTTTGTCGATCTTGCCCCAGATCATGCTGCCAACGGTCTTCTGCTCGGTGACGGTCACCTTCTCGCCGTCGGACAGGTAGCCCAGGATGGAGTAGTTGGTACCCGGGCCGCTGCGGATTCGCAGACTTCCGGCGTTCACCACGGTGCCGGTGACGGAGGAAGCGCTTTGCCCGCCGCCATTCCCGCTCTCTTCACTGGGGGTATCGGGGTCCAGTCTGACATAGGTCAGGCTGATCCAGCCCTTGTCGGTCTTGCCCCAGACCATGCTGCCGGTGGTCTGCTGTGTCAGGATCTCTACCCGTGTTCCGTAAAACAGGGAACCCAGGATGGAGTAGCCGGTGCTGGGGCCGCTGCGGATCAGCAGTTCATCGGCGATCACCGTGCCCTTGACGGTTTTGGGTTCCTCCGGTGCGGGCTTGGTTTCTTCCGGCGGCTGGGTGGATTCGGAGGGCTTGGTCCCCTCCGTGGGATCAGTGGGTTCCGAAGTGGCCGGCGGATCGGTGGGTTCCGATGCCGGAGGAGCCGTGGGATCCGTTGCCTGGGGCTCCGTGGGCTTGGGCTCTTCCTGAGAGGGCAGGGGACCGTCCAGCTTCACATAGTCCAGGCAGATCCAGCCCTGGGCGATTTTTCCCCAGAGGGTGCCGCCGGCGGACTGCTGGCCGGTCACCTCCACCCGCTCCCGGTTGCTCAGGTAGCCCACAACAGAGTTGCTGGTGCCGGGCCCAGAGCGGATGCACAGCCCGCTTTCGGCGGTGACGGTGCCCATGACGCTCTTAGCGGGAGCCGGCGTGGTGGTTCCGGAGGTGTTGGGGTCGGGAGAACTCGGATTTTGGGGATTCGTGCCCACGGAGGCGTTGAACACCTGGTCGAAGTTGGTGTAGCACAGGGCGATCCAGCCCCGGTCGAATTTGCCCCACTGATAACCGTCAGCCTTGTGGGTGGCGGTGATGGTCAGCTTTTCGCCGTCATAGGCCCGGCCGACAATGCCGTAGTCCAGGCCCGGGCCTTCCCGCAGGTTGACCCAGTCGGCGTCCACCACGACCTCCACCGAATCGATGGCGTTGCCGTCGGGGATCTGCTCGGTGGTGTCAACCTCGGTGCCGTCCACGCTCCAATGGGCGTAAAGGGTAGCGCGCCGTTGATTCTCTCCCAGCTCGGTGACCAGGGTGCCGCCCAGCCGGGAGGTGTACCAGCCCTCAAAGGTGTATTCCACCATGACGCCGTTTTCCTCGGCGATGTATGTAGCCTCCGCCATGGGGACCGCGCCGGTGCCCACTTCAAAGCCCTGTACCGGGGCGTCGGTGGTGCCGCCGCAGGGATTGTAGCGGACGTAGGAATACTGCTGGGGCATGACGTTGGAGTAGACCCCGTTTAAGTACATGTTGGCTTCCTTCAGCCGCCGCTCCACCAGGGTGTCCATGACCACGCCGCCGGCGTTGCACCACTGGGTGATCCGAAAGAGCAGCTCGTTGCCGGTGGTGCCGTTGCGGATGGCGTCCCGGAAGTTGCCCACGCCGTTCAGATTTGTCCAGCCGTCGCCCACGTTGTAGGTGAACAGCAGCAGGGCGTCGAACTGATTCTGGGTCAAATTCAGACCGCAGGCGTCGATAAATTTATTCAGGGCGCCCTCGAAGCTGGACAAATAGGCCCGCAGGAGGTATTCCGCCTCGGCCTCGGTGATGCCTGTTTCCATGAGCCGCTCAGCATCCGCGTTGCTGATGCCGGAGCCGTAGCCGATGGAGTACTGACTCACGTCCCAGTAGGGGTAGGCGCAGAAGCCCTCCATTTCTTTAAGCAGCGCGACGCACTCGTCGCTGGTGACCATATTGGATTCGGCATGGGCCGGGAACGGGACCAGACCGATTAAAAGAATCATCGACAGCGCGATGCACACGATTTGTCGTTTCATGCGGTGCGTTTCCTCACTTTCGTGGTTTTCCCGTATTATAGCAAAGTTTGCCGTAAAATGCAACCCCTGTTTCACAGAAAAATTACACTTTGTTACTTATTTTTCGGAAAAAAGATTGGATTCCATGGAAGAAAAAGGAAATAATTCCACTATTTAGGAAGTAAAACTCCTGGTTTCCATATTAAATTAACAAATAAGTTACATTTTTTCGCTCACTAGGCTTCCAGTTGCGTTTTTATGAAAAATGTGATAAAATACCGGAAAACGCCAAAGCGGGAGGTGGGGACATGGCGGAAAAGAAGGCGCTTATCGCCATGAGCGGCGGGGTGGACAGCTCTGTTGCCGCCTATCTCACATGCCGGGCGGGCTACCGGTGCATGGGAGCCACCCTGCGGCTGTACGACAATCAGGAGCTGGGCCTTCCCATGGAGAGTACCTGCTGCTCTCTGGAGGACGTGGAGGACGCCCGGTCGGTGGCCTTCCGGCTGGGGATGCCTTACTATGTGTTTAACGAACAGCAGACCTTCCGCCGGGAGGTCATGGACAAATTCGCCCACTGCTACGAGGAAGGATTGACCCCCAATCCCTGTATCGACTGCAACCGCTATCTCAAATTCGGCGCCCTGCTCCACCGGGCGGAGGTCCTGGGCTGCCAGACCCTGGTCACGGGACACTATGCTCGGATTCGCCGGGAGGGGGACCGATACCTATTATATAAAGCGGTGGATTCCGGGAAGGATCAGAGCTATGTCCTCGCCATGCTGACCCAGGAGGTCCTGGCGAAGCTCTGGTTTCCCCTGGGGGAGCTGACCAAGGAGCAGACCCGGGCCATCGCCCGGGAGCAGGGTTTTGTCAATGCCCAAAAGCGGGACAGCCAGGATATCTGCTTTGTGCCGGACGGGGACTATGTGGCCTTTTTGGAGCGGTACATGGAAAAGACCTATCCCCAGGGAGATTTTTTGGACCAAAGCGGCCGGGTTCTGGGCCGGCATCGGGGCGCGGTGGCCTATACCTTGGGTCAGCGGAAGGGCCTGGGCCTGGCCATGGGGACGCCGGTGTACGTCTGCGCCAAAGACATGGCGGCCAATACCGTCACCGTGGGTCCGGAGGCGGCGCTGTACCGCCGGGAGCTGGTGGGGGAGGACTGGAATTGGTTCCCCTTCGACAGCCTTCGGGCGCCCCTGCGGGTGGAGGCCAAGACCCGCTACCGTCAGGCCCAGCAGCCTGCCACCGCCTATCCCATGGCGGATGGGCGGGTCCGGGTGGTTTTCAATCAGCCCCAGCGGGCCATCACCCCCGGCCAGGCGGTGGTACTCTACCAGGGAGACCTGGTGGTGGGGGGCGGAACCATCACCCAGGTCGGGGAGGAACGTCCTGCCGACCCGGCCTGAACGGCAGAAAAAACCGGGGAATCGAAAGTTTTTTCTTGACAGCCGGAGGAAAGGATGGTACAATACAACTTGCCCGGTTCCGTCCGGCAATTTTCCGGGCCTTTAGCTCAGTTGGTCAGAGCCTCCGGCTCATAACCGGATCGTCCCGGGTTCGAATCCCTGAAGGCCCACCAGAGTGTTCAGGCACGCCCTTTTATATAGAAGAATAGATAGGGGTATAGCTCAATTGGTAGAGCGGCGGTCTCCAAAACCGTAGGCTCAGGGTTCAAGTCCTTGTGCCCCTGCCAAGAATAGGCCCCCCGGCACAGCCGGGGGGCCTATTCAGTCTGTCAAAGAATCCCTGTTTTCAAGAAGCGAAAACAGGGATTCTTCTGCAAATATTTGGAAAAGCAAGCATAATTCGAGAAAAAGAGGAGTTGTTCCAACTCCAATTCGCCAGCTTT
>CANQQU010000020.1 GCA_947626085.1 uncultured Oscillospiraceae bacterium | reverse complement strand
TCGCGGATGATGGCCTGGGCCAGCAGGGTGGCGGTGGTGGTGCCGTCGCCGGCCACGTCGTTGGTCTTGGTGGAGACTTCCTTCACCAGCTGGGCGCCCATGTTCTCAAAGGGGTCCTCCAGCTCGATCTCCTTGGCGATGGTCACGCCGTCGTTGGTGATCAGGGGTGCGCCGTACTTCTTGCCCAGGACCACGTTCCGGCCCTTGGGGCCCAGGGTCACATTGACGGTATTGGCCAGCTGGTCAATGCCGGATTGCAGCTTCTTGCGGGCGTCTTCCCCGTAAACGATCATTTTTGCCATTTTAAAATCCTCCTCTTATTCCGTCACGATGGCCAGGATGTCATCCTGTTTGACGAATTTGTACTCCTCGCCGTCCAGCTTGATCTCGCTGCCGGTGTACTTGCCGACGACCACCTTGTCCCCGGCCTTGACGGTCATGGTCACGTCCTTGGTGCCCGGGCCGGCGGAGACGACCTCGTAAATCGCGGGCTTCTCCTTGTTGGTGGTGGCCAGGATGATGCCGGAAGCGGTGGTCTCCTGGGCCTCGGACTGCTTGAGCAGCACATTGTCAGCCATGGGTTTGAGTTTCATGCTTGATTCCTCCATACAATAGTATTTAGACCGCGGGTTTTCCCGCTTTTATCTACGGCGTTGGGGTTAGCACTCTTTTTCCCCGAGTGCTAATATATCATAGCGCAAACCTATTCAAATTGCAAGAGGCAAATGTGGATTTTTCGTAAAAATTTTATGAAGTCGCCGTGGGAATCTGTTTTCCCCAGAAAAACGCCGCCGGTTTGGGACCTGAAATGCCCGAAAATCCCAGGGAAGGACCAAATTGTTTAAACTGATGAAATTTCTTCAATTTTTGCCCGATTTCCACTTGCATTTTGTGGACTATTCCTTTATAATGTTCCCATACGGGATGGGAGGCGGAGCAAAATGGGAGAAGCCATCGCGATCCTGTCCGGAAAGGGCGGGACGGGGAAGACGTCCGTCTGCGCCGGACTGTCCACCGCTCTGGCACAGGACGGGAAAAAGGTGCTGTGCCTGGACTGCGACGTGGGACTGCGGAATCTGGACATCTCCCTGGGCCTGGAGCAGGCGCCGGCCCTGTCCTTCCTGGATGTGTCCCAGGGCGGATACACCCTGGAGCAGGCGGCGGCCCACCCGGATTTCCCCGGGCTGTTCTTCCTCACCGCCCCCATGAACTGTCCCGCCGGGGCCATTGACCCCGCCGCCTTTGGGGAGATGCTCCACACCGCCCGGGAGCGGTTCGACTATGTGCTTTTGGACGCGCCGGCGGGGATCGACGCCGGCTTTCACCTGGCCGCGGCGTACGCCGACCGGATCCTGCTGGTGACCGGCCCGGACCCCGCCGCCGTGCGGGACGCCTGCAGAACCGGCGAACAGCTGGAGCTGATGGGAAAGATCGGGGTGCGGCTCATTGTCAACCGGGTGGATTCCGATTTGATCTACGCCATGAATCTGACCGTGGACGATGTGATGGACCGGTCGGGGCTGCCCCTGCTGGGGATCGTCCCGGAGGACTACAATGTGACCCTGGCCGCCGCGTTCTCCAAGCCCCTGCTGTCCTACACCAAGCGGGGGGCCGCCGCCGCCTGCTGCCGGATCGCCAAACGAATTGAAGGATACCCAGTGCCGATCGCGCTGCGATAATACAGAGAAGGAGTGAGCTTCGTGAATATCGCGTTTTTGGCCCACGATAAAAAGAAGGAACTGATGGTGCAGTTCTGCACCGCCTACAAGAGCGTGCTTGCCAAGCATGAGCTGTTCGCCACCGCCACCACCGGGCGGCTGATCATCGACAATACCGGTCTGCCCGTCACGCTGCTGCTGTCCCATAAGCAGGGGGGCCATCAGCAGATCAACGCCCGCATCGCCTACAATGAGATCGACCTGGTGCTGCTTTTCACCGACCCCAACACCACCGACCCCTGGGACGACAGCCAGATGATCGAAACCATCCGCCACTGCGACAAGCACAATGTGCCCATCGCCACCAACCTGGCCAGCGCGGAGATGTTCATCATGGGCCTCCAGCGGGGCGACCTGGATTGGCGGGAAATGCTGCGCAAGCCCCGCTATTGAGGAACCAAACCCTTTGTTGGCGGGTATCCCGCCAACAATCTTTTTTACTGAAAGGAAGTTTTTCATGGAGATCATTCGGCCCCGGACGCTGTCCGGGTTTATGGAGCTGCTGCCGGAAAAGCAGCTGAAAATGGAGCGGATGATGGCGGTGCTGCGCCAGGTCTACGGGCTCTACGGCTTCGCCCCCCTGGACACGCCCGTCATCGAGGACGCCCAAATATTACTCGCCAAGGGCGGCGGCGATACGGAAAAGCAGATCTACCGCTTTCAGAAGGGAGACTCGGATCTGGCCCTCCGGTTCGATCTGACGGTTCCCCTGGCAAAATATGTGGCCCTCCATGAGCAGGAGCTGGCCTTCCCCTTCCGCCGGTATCAGATCGGCAAGGTCTACCGGGGCGAGCGGGCCCAGCGGGGCCGGTTCCGGGAGTTTTACCAGGCGGACATCGACATCATTGGGGACGGAACCCTGGACGTCCTCAACGAGGCGGAGATCCCCGCCATCATTTACCAGGTCTTCCGCCGGTTCGGCCTGACCCGGTTCCAGATCCGGGTGAACAACCGGAAGCTCCTGTCCGGCTTCTACGCCATGCTGGGCCTGGCGGAGCGGAGCGGGGAGATCATGCGCACTGTGGACAAGCTGGACAAGATCGGCCCGGAAAAGGTGGCCGGGCTTCTCCAGGACGATCTGGGGCTGACGGCGGAGCAGGCGCGGGAGATTCTCCGGTTCACCTCTCTCTCCGGCAGCCGGGACCAGGTGCTGCCGGCCCTGGGGGCCTATCAGGGGAAGGAGCCGCTGTTCGACCGGGGCCTGGAGGAGCTGAACACGGTGACGAAGAATCTGGCCGCCTTTGGGGTGCCGGAGGAGAATTTTGCCGTGGATCTGTCCATCGCCCGGGGGCTGGACTACTACACCGGCACCGTCTACGAGACGGCCCTGCTTGACCACCCGGAGATCGGCTCCGTTTGCTCCGGCGGCCGGTATGACGACCTGGCTGGGTTCTACACCGCCCGGAAGCTCCCCGGGGTGGGCATTTCCATCGGGCTGACGAGACTATTCTATGTGCTGGACGAGCAGGGGCTTCTGAACGACGCCCTGCCCAGCGCCCCCGCCGACGTGCTGGTGCTGCCCATGACGGCCGATCCCGGCCCCGCCATCGCTCTGGGCGAGGCTTTCCGCACCCAAGGACTGCGGGTCCAGCTCTACGCCGAGCAGAAGAAATTCAAGCAGAAAATGCGCTATGCCGACAGCCTCCACGTCCCCTTCGCCGTGCTGCTGGGTGAGGACGAGCTGGCCCAGGACAAGTGTTCCGTGAAAAATATGGCCACCGGCGAGCAGCTTCTTCTCACCCCCGAGGCCGCCGCCTGCCACATTCAGAAGGCTCTGGCGGCCCTGAATGGGCCCATCATCCTGGAGAAATGACCGTGGAGCGGGCGTTTTTGACCGCCTGGGAGAAGGCCCGGCAGGCCGCCCAGGCCCTGGGCATTCGCCTCCGGCCCCAGGAGCTGACCCTCGCCGCCGCGAAAAGGACCCTGTCCACCCGCCGACTCAGCGACGGCTTTACCGCCCTGCAAAATGCGGGGCGGCTGGACCTGACCCTGGAAGCTCTGGCGGTGGACCGGCGCTTCACCTCCCTGTTTACAGACCCGGAGGCCAACGAGGCCCTCACCCGGCTGCTGGAGGCCGGATACCGATTTTAACAGCGCGGCCCCGAGAACGCAGGGCCGCTTGTCCATTTAGAGAGGGATAAAAGTTATGTTAACTTCTCAGTGCCCGCTTCTGGAATACGACGGCGCCCAGGAGGCCGTCATCGACCCCGGCAGGGAGCAGGAAGAGCTGCGCCTGCCGTCCCGGGCGGTGTTTGCCTTTGTGGCCGGGGAGCTGGTGGACGCCTTTGCCGCCAGTCGGGGTATGGAAAAGGCGGCGGAATTTTTGACCGTCACCAAGCGCTTCCCCCTTTACACGGGGCAGGAGCAGGGAAAGTCCTTCGTCCTGTGCCCGGCGCCCCTGGGCGCGCCGGCGGCGGTACAGATCCTGGACTGGCTTCTTGCCCACGGCGTGGGAACCATCATCGCGACCGGCTCCTGCGGGGTGCTGACGGAGCTGCCGGAGAATGTCTTTTTGATCCCCGTCCGGGCGCTGCGGGACGAGGGGACTTCCTTCCACTATCTGCCCGCCGCCCGGTTTGTGGAAACGGACCCGGCGCTGCGGCAGGTCATGAAACAGGTCTTTCAGGAAAGGGGGCTTCCCTATGTGGAATGCGACACCTGGACCACCGACGGCTTTTTCCGGGAGACCCGGCAAAAGGCGGCGGCCCGGCGAAAAGAGGGCTGCGCCTGCGTGGAGATGGAGTGCGCCGCTCTGGCCGCCTGCGCCAAATTCCGAGGCGCCGCCTTTGCCCAGGTCCTCTTCACCGCCGACAGCCTGGCCCGCCTGGAGGCCCACGACCCCCGGGACTGGGGGAATGCCGCCCAGGCGCCGGCCCTGGCGCTGTGCGTGGAGATCATCGGAAGGTGCGGCAAAGGCGCGGCGTCTTGAGCGAAAACGGGCCCCGGTAAAAGCCGGGGCCCATGATTTATTCCTTTTCCAGAGCCATGACCTTGTCGATGCGGCGCTGGTGGCGGGGCGCCTCGGAAAATGGCGTTTCCAGCCAGGTGTCCACAATGGCCAGGGCCAGGTTTTCCCCGGTGATGCCGGCCCCCAGGGCCATCATATTGGTGTCGTTATGCTCCCGGGTCAGCCGGGCGCTGAGCAGGTCCCCCAGCAGGGCGCAGCGGATGCCCTTGATCTTGTTGGCGGTGATGGAGGCGCCGATGCCGGTGGTACAAAGGACGATCCCCCGGTCGCACTCCCCCGCCGCCACCGCCCGGGCCGCCTGGGCGCAGTAGTCGGGATAGTCGCAGCTATCCTTGGTATAGGTCCCGAAGTCCTCCACCTCATGGCCCGCCTGAAGAAGATGGTTAAGCAGGACGTTTTTCAGCTCCAGGGCCCCATGGTCGCAGCCAATGGCAATTTTCATTTCTCTTTCCTCCTAAATCACATAGCCGCCGTTCACCGGTAGCACCTGGCCGGTGACAAATTCCGCCGCCGCCAGATATTCGATGGCCTCCGCCACCTCCCCGGCCCGGCCGTTCCGGCCCAGGGGGGCGTCCTCCGCCAGGGTGGATAAGGTGTCCTTCGACAGCCCAGCGCACATATCCGTCAGGATCACCCCCGGGCTAACGCAGTTGACCCGGATGCCGCTGGGTCCCAGCTCCTTGGCCAGGGCCTTGGTCAGGGCGATCACCGCCCCCTTGGTGGCGGAGTAGGCCGCCTCGCAGGAGGCCCCGGTCTGCCCCCACATGGAGGACACGGTGACGATGCTCCCCCGGCCCCTGGCCAGCATCCCGGGCAGCGCCGCCTTGACGCAGTGAAACACGCCCTTGACGTTCACATCAAACAGCCGGTCCCAACTTTCCTCCGTCACGTCCTGCACCAGGCCGTAGGCGCTGATACCGGCGCAGCAGATGAGATGGTCCACCGGCCCGATCCGGTCAAAGGCCGCCGCCACACCGGGCCCGTCCGCCACGTCCTGACAGATGGGAACGGCCCCGGTTTTTTCCGCCACGCTTTTCGCGGCGGGGTGGTTCTTTTCATAGAGGAAGAAGACCCGGTCCCCCCGGGCCCGGAAACGCGCCACCGTAGCGGCCCCGATGCCCCGGGAGCCGCCGGTGATCACCACGGTTGCCATGATACCCCTCCTGACAAAGTTTTGACCGCTCAGAAAGCGGTCAAAACCAAACCCTATCTTCTCCGGCTGCGGGTACGGTGTTCCGAATACTGACGGATCGAGGAGATCTTGCTGTCCGACTCGGACATGAACTGCTTCAGCTTTTCCTCGAACACCTGATCCGCCGATTTGGGCGCGGCGGGCACCATCATGGCGGGCCTGGGCGCTTTCTCCGATTGGCTCTCCTTCCGGGGGGCGGAGGAACGGAAGCTCCGGCTGTCCCGCTGGGGCTTGGGCTCCAGCCGCTTGATGGACAGATTGATCTTCCCGTTCTCGCATCCGATGACCATCACCTTTACGTCCTGGCCCTCCGTCAGATACTGATGGATGTCGCTGACGTAGGTGTTGGACACCTCCGAGATATGTACCATGCCGGTCTTATTCTCCGGCAGGGAAATGAACGCGCCAAAGCTGGCGATGGATTTGACTTTGCCCTCCAAAACGGCGCCTACGGTTAACTCCATAATCTTTCGCGAATCCTCCTAGTGCTACTCCTCGGGTTCAATGATGACGGTGTTGGGATCGGCCAGGCCCAGCTCCTCCTGGGCGATGAGCATGACCCCGTCCACGGTGCCCAGCATGGACACCTTTTCCTCCAGATGGGCCTTCTGCTGCTCCAGAGCGGCCGCCTGGGTCCGCAGCGCCTCCACCTGGGACTGGGTACTCATCACCGCCCCCCGCAGGGCCAACAGCGCCGCCATAGACAATACGACGGCCGCCAGAACCACGGTCTTGGTCAGGGACTTTCCCTGCTGAAATACGATCCGATAGCGGATCTTGGGTTTTCGTGCCATGGGCGCTGCCTCCGGTCCCCCGCCGCTGGGTACGGCGGGTATTTTTCTTTATTGTAACCCATTTTTTCCAGATTGCAAAGAGATTTTTTAAAAATTTCTCGATTTTTTTGAAAAATTTTTTCAGTGGCGCCGTCAGCGCCCGGAAAAACCGCCCCACAGCCCCCCAAAAAGCGAAAAACAGGGGCCGCAGGCTTTTCCCCAGGGTGGCCTCCCAGGCCATGGCCCCCAGAGCCAGCCCGGCGCAGTTTCCCAGCCGGAGATCGCCCCCGCAGATCCCGAAGCCCAGATACAGCCACGCCCAAGCCGCCCCCAGCACAAAAGCCCCGTCGGCCCAGGCGGTGTGCCGGGGCCGCAGGGGCCGGAGCAGGCCGTACCACACCCCCAGCAGCAGGCCCAGCAGGCAGCTCCATCCGAACTGCCCCGCCGCCACCGCCGGGGACGTCATCCGAACAGGCGGCGCATCCACCCGCCCTGCCGCGGCTCCTCGTAGACCAGGGAGGAGATGTTGCCCTCCACGGCAACCTGTCCCCCATTGAGGGAAAGCTGCTTGAGCTGCAGCTCCCGGCCCTGGATCACCAGAGTCCCCAGCTCCGTATGGAGCACCACCGTCGTGTCGTCAAAGCTCACCACCTCCTGCACCCCGGTCATGGTCAGCGCGCTGCGCTCATCCAGCGTCAGCCGATGGGGAAGCCGATCCTCGCCCATGGTACATCCCTCCTTTGCGTAACTGCTAGAAGGTATGCGCCCGAGAGGGGGAATATGCCGGGGTTGACACCGCCGGGGAAGGCGTGGTATCATACCGTCAAAGGCCCAGCTGAAAAGGGGGAATCGAGATATGGAAATGGAAACGGTCTTCGGTCTTCCTCTGGCGTGGTCACCGATCCCCCCCGGCGGGGGACACCGAGCGGGCCGGGAGCTGCTGGAACGGCTCTATACCTCCGTCCAGGGCGGTCCTCTGCCCAAGATCGGGACAGGGGCCTGGGGAAAGCCGGACTTTCTCACGGGAAGCTGGCACTTTTCCATCAGCCACACCCCCCATTTCGCCTTCTGCGTTCTCAGTCCCCAGGCCGTGGGCCTGGACGCGGAGGAGCTGAGCCGCAAGGTGTCGGAAAGTCTGGCCAGGAAGGTCCTCTCTCCCGGGGAATGGGTGCAGTACCGGGCGGCCCCGGACCCCGGACAGGCCCTGCTGACCTTCTGGGTCTTAAAAGAGGCCCAGGCCAAGTGCTCCGGCCGGGGCCTGACCCATGAACTATGCCAAACCGATTTCCGTCTGGACGATCCCCGGGTCTTTCGCCTGGCCGGATGCGTCGCCGCCATTATACAGGAGGAACGCCATGCTCTTTGACACCCACGCCCACCTGGACGACCGGGCTTTCGATCAGGACCGGTCCGTTCTTCTGAAAACTCTGCCGGAAAAGGGCATCGCCCTGCTGATGAATCCGGGATGCAGTCTTGCCTCCTCCCGGGCCGCCGACCGGCTCTCCCGGGAGCATTCCTGGATCTATGCCGCCGTCGGCTCCCACCCCGACGCCGCCGGGGAAGTAAACGAGGAGGTACTGGAGGAATACCGCCGCCTCTGCCGGGAGAATCCCAAAATCAAGGCCATCGGGGAGATCGGCCTGGACTATCACTATGAGGACATCCCTCGGGACATTCAGCTTGCCGCCTTCCGGGCCCAGATGGCCCTGGCGGAGGAGCTGGACCTGCCGGTGATCGTCCACGAGCGGGAGGCCCATGGGGACGGCATGGCGGTGGTTCGGGAATTTCCCAAGGTCACGGGGGTCTTTCACTGCTACTCCGGCTCGGCGGAGATGGCCCTGGAGCTGGTAAAGCGGGGGTGGTACATTGGCTTTACGGGGGTCTTGACCTTCAAGAACGCCCGCCGGGCGGTGGAGACCGCCCAGGCTCTGCCATTGGAGCGGATCGTGCTGGAAACCGACTGCCCCTACATGGCCCCCGTCCCCTTCCGGGGAAGGCGGAACGATCCGGGGTACCTGTACCGCATGGCGGAGCGCTTAGCGGAAATTCGGGGTCTGCCGGTGGAGGACGTGGAAGCTGCCACCCTGGAAAACGGAAAGCGATTGTACCGAATCTAGACGGCCCCAAGCGGTTTTTCCCATATACGCGGCGGTCTCCTATGAGCGCGAAGACTTGCGCCCATAGGAGACCTTTTTATTCTGTTTTTCCGCCCCAGACTTTAGAGGAAAGCCCTCAGTCCTCCACCATCCGGGGGCGGAAGCCCTCCGTCTCCTCGATCCAGTCCAGAAGCGGCGCCCGCAGGGCGTCCCGCTGGGGGAAATAGGCCGGGTCCCCCGCCAGGTTGCGAAGCTCCCAGGGGTCTGCACGGAGATTGTACAAAAAATCGTCGGCGTAGACCTGAGACCCGGGCGCGGCGCTGCCGTCCACGTTGGGCGCGTGGATGGCGTAGAGCCAGTCCGCCGTGCGGACGCACCGCCCCACCCTGCTCTCGGAGATCTGGGCGAACACCCGGTTTGGTCGGTTCGGGTCCTTCCCGTGGACCACGTCCAGCAGGTTCTCCCCGATCATGGCATCCCCCACGTCTACCCCCGCCAGAGCAAGTAACGTCTTGGGCACGCTGGCGGTACTCACCAGACTTTGCACATGGCATCCACCCCGGAAGGGGCCGCCGGCAATCACCAGGGGCACCCGGAGGGCGGAATCATGGCAGGTGCGCTTGTAATCGTCCGCGCCGCACAAGTGCGCGTCCCGGTTCCGGGTCTTGAAATGGGAGCCGTGGTCGGACAGGAAGACGACGACCGTATTTTCATACAGCCCCTCCTCCTTTAGCCGTACGAGAAGCCGGCCCAAATTGGCGTCCAGACTGGCGCAGGCCCCCAAGTAGTCCGGGTATTCTGCTAGATAGTCCCCCTCCAGGGCCGCCAGGTCCGGGGGCACGGGAAAGTCCCGGAACCGCTCCTTGGAGCCGGGGGGCCCTTCGTAGTGGTGATGGTTGTTTTGATGGTGGGGCTCGATGTGGGACACGGTCAGGAAAAAGGGCCTACTTTTGTCCCGGGTATCGAAAAATTCCAGGGCCATGTCGGTCAGGCAGTCCACCCGGTAGCCCTCAAAGTCCCGCCTGTGGCCCTCCTCGTCGAAGACGTAGCCGCCATAGCCGTCGGAGGTGAACTCCAGCACATCCGCCGCCCGCCAGAAGCCGTTGTACCCGCCCCGCAGCTCCTGGGGGACAGGCTCATGGAAAAAGTCCAGCCGCTGGCGGTACTGTTCGTCCCCGTCGCTGGCCAGGTGCCACTTCCCCACATAGCCGGTCTCATAGCCCGCCTCGGTGAAGTAATTTGCCAGGGTCTTGACGTTTTGCGGAAGCATGACGTTGTTGCGGAAGCATCCGATCTCCGTGGCCCACCGGCCAGTCTGGAGCATGGCCCGGAAGGGCCCGCACACCGGCTGGGGCGTGAAGGCCTGGTCGAAGGCCACGCCCTCCGCCGCCAGCGCGTCCAGATTCGGCGTGACCGGCAGGCTCTGGCCAAAGCAGCCGCAGGTGTCCGCCCGCTGCTGGTCGGTAAAGTAAAGTAAAATATTGGGTCTCATTGGCTTTCCTCGATTGGATACCAGCGGATCTCGCTGGGGGCAAGCGCCACCGCAAAGCTGCCGCTGTCCGTCCAGATGGTGGTCTCTTGGCGCTCGTTGGTGTTGTTGACGACGCAGTATTTCCCGCTGCCTACATAGGCGTGGACCTCCACGTTCCAGTTGGAGCTGAACCAGCGGTACAGCTCCTCCTCCCCATGGGCCGCCCAGAGGATGGCCCGGTGGAGCAGCCGGCTGTTGGAAAAGCTGTAGGGAAGGCCGCAGATGTAGACGCACCGGCCCCCGCCAAATTCGTTGACCGCCAGCCGCACGTCCCGGTCCCGCTGGATCAGCACCTGGGCCCCGGGCAGGGCGTAGATATCGGCGGGACAGTGGCCGAAGTCCACATCCCTGGGGCAGTCCCGGAGAATGAAATGATCGGGATGCTCCTCCCAGTTGTACTTGTCGTAGCCCAGGGTGGCCCCGGTCTCCTTCTCCACCCCCAGGGCCTGGGCCAGCTGAAAATAGTGGCCCTGATACTGGTGGCCGGAGGGCTCGCCCACGCCGATGAAGCCGCCGCCCCGGTGGATGAAGCCCCGGACCGCCGCTGGGATCTCCGGGTCCTCCCAGACTACGCCGCCGGTGTGGGCCGTGTCGCCGTCGCCGATGTTCAGAAGCACGTCCACACCGTCCAGGGCCCCCGGATCCTCCTTGAGATCCTGGAAGCTCAAGAACCGCACGTCGAAGGGCGCCCCGGAAAGGGCCTCGATCACGCCGGCGTAGCTGTAGTTTTTCCTGTAATACAGGGCGTGGTGGACCATGTGGCAGCCCCAGGAGCGGGTTTTCCCCCAGGCGTTGAGTACCGCCACGGTCTTGACGCAGTAGGGCTTGGCACCCTGGACGTTGGCGTAGAGCTGCCGGAACTCGTCGCACACCTGCTCCACATAGTCCAGGAACCCAGGGGCCTCCAGGGCCAGCTTCAGATAGCCGCCGTAGCCGATCCGGTCGATGGGACTGCGGAGGATGGCCCGCCGGGCGGTGATCCAATTGATCCGGGCCTCCCCGATGGGGTCGCCGCCCTCGTGGAAGGTGTCCGGGAAGAAATAGGGCAGGAAGCGGCCCTCGGTGTACTTGACGCCGGGGATGTCGCTGATCAGGCGCAGGGTGGAGCCGTTGCCCACGCTGCCCACCACCGCGTCCAGCCCGATGGAGGGGAACTCGTCCATAAACGGTTCGGTGCCGATCCAGTGGTCCCCCAGGAACATCATGGCCTCCTTGCCGTACTCGTGGACGATGTCCACCAACTCTTTAGCCAGGGCGGCCACCTCCCGGCGCTGGAAGGCCATGAAATCCAGGTATTCCCGGGTGGGGGAGCGGTACTGGTTGTTGTAGTAGCCCTGATCGATGATGTACTCGGGCCGGAAGGGGTAGCCTGCCTCCTTCTCGAATCGCTCTAAGATGTAGGGGCTCACCGAGGCGCTGTATCCGTACCAATCCACATACTTTTCCCGCTTCAGCTCGTCGAAAATCAGGGTGAACTGGTGGAAAAAGGTGGTGAAGCGGATCACGTCCACATAGGGATGCTCCCGGCAGAACCGCCGGAGCCGTTCCAGAGCGTAGGCGTGGCTCTTGGGCTGGCGCACATCGAAGGTGATCTGATGCTCAAAATTGGTCCAGCCGTTGGTGACGGCGTTGTACATATGCACCGGGTCCCAAATAAGGTAGGCCAGGAAGCTGACGGTGTACTCATGGTAGGCTTTCGGCCCGGGGATGATCACGGCGCTCCTTGCCTCGTCGAACGTCCACTCGCTCACCACCGTGCCTGCCGTGCGGTCCATGACCTCCCACCACCGCTTCGGGTCGTCCCGGCCGTTTACCCGCATCAGCTCGGGGCTGACGCCTTCCAGCAGCTCGATCTCCAGAGGGCCGCCGGCGGCGGTTCGGAAGCCGGTCATGATATAGCACTGCTGGACTTCCTCCGGGTTGGCCTTGACCCAGGCGTTGTCCTTCCGGGTGGTATAATAGGTGGCGTAGACCTTCGCCCCCACGTTTCGCAGCTCCGCCGGGAACTCGGTCCCGTCGCAGTCCCGGATGGCGTCGGCGCCCAGACGTTTCACCACCGCCAGCGTTTCCGGCACCACGTCCAGGTCGGTGGGGATGGTGACGCGGCCGGTTAAATCATTCATGCTGTTGATCCTCGATTCCATTTCATTTTCCTTTCCTCAACCCTTTACGCCGCCTCCGGTAACGCCGGCAATGATTTTCTCAGACAGGAACAAATACAGCAGGAAGGTGGGCAGGAACACGATGATCACCGCCGCGAACAGTCCGCCGTAATTGCCGGTGTACTTCATGGCGTTGACGATTTGCAGCAGGCCCACGCCCACAGGCGTCGCGCTTCCCTCGGGGGTGAAGATCAGGGCCATGAAGAACTCGTTCCACACGGACAGGAAGTTGAAGATCGTCACGGTGACCACCGCGGGCTGCACCAGGGGAAGCATAATGGCCCAGAAGGTCTTGGCCGGCGGGCAGCCGTCCAGGGCCGCCGCCTCCTCATAGGTCGTGGACAGCGTGGAGAAAAAGTCCAGCAGGTAGATGGCCGTATAGGGCACCCGGAGCATGATATACAGCGCCATCAGCAGGATGCGCCCCTTGATCCCCCACTGCACCGCCAGAGAGTACAGCGGCATGATGATCATGATGGTGGGCACGCTCATGGCGATGACCAGGCCGATCCGAATGGCTTTGCTGCCGACAAAGCCCCAGCGGGACAGCACATAGGCCGCCGGCGCGGAGATGATAAGCACCCCCGCGCAGGACACCAGGGAGTACAGCAGGGAGTTGGCAAAGAACACGGACACATTCTGCGTCTTCCAGGCGGTCACATAGTTCTCCCAATGGAAGCCGGTGGCAAATTCCAGGACCTTGCCGGAGAAGATCTCCTTGGAGGTGGACAGACTGGCCGCGAAGATCCAGAACAGCATCACCGCCGTAAACAGGACCCAGAGGGTCACAACGATATAGCCGGGCAGCAGCGACAATTCCTTGCGCCAGTTGATTTTCTCGTGATATTTTTTCCTTTTGAACATCCCGCGCACCCCCTTAATACTCCAGGTCGCCGTCTTTGATCAGCAGATTGGTCAGCGCGTACACGATGACGATGATGATGGCCAGCACCACGCCCACCGCCGCGCCGGCGCCTGCGTCCAGGTTGACGACGCCCTTCCCGCCGAATACCGTATCGTATAGGTACACCACCGGCACAATGGTGGAGCCCTCGGTGTTCACCGGAGAGAACATCTTGGTCCACAGGAAGAAGGTGGTGGCGTTGATGCTCCAGAAGGTGATGGAGGTCTTCAAAATGCCCTTCAGCAGCGGCATGGTGATGGAGAAGAACTGGCGCACCTTCCCGGCGCCGTCCAACGTGGCGGCCTCAAACAAATCCTGGGGGATCCCCTCGATGCCGCTGATGTAAATGAGCATATAGTAGCCCACGGAGCCGAAGATGAAGGCAGCCATCATGGACCAGAATTTCAAATCGGTTCCCAGCCAGCGGACGGATTTCACGCCGATCATTTCCAGCATCGTGTTGAGCAGGCCGTAGTCGTAGTTGAAGATGTACTGCACCCACATGGTGGCCAGGGCCACGGCGCTGATGATATTGGGCAGATAGATGGCGGCCCGGAAGAATTTCTTTCCCCGAATGCCGCTGGTCAGGATCACCGCCATCATCATGGACAGCGCCAGGGTGATCACGCCGCCTACCAGCCAGATGAGCAGCATATTCTTCATGGAGGTGATAAAATCGGCGGTGTGGAGGATCTTGAAGTAATTTTCCAGGCCGTTGAAGGTCCAGGTGCTGGTGCTGGCCGTCAGATTCGTCACATGGAAAAAGCTCATCAGCACCGTCCGTGCCACGGGATACAGGTACATCAGCACCAGGGTGACCACGGTGGGTGCGATAAAGCAGGCGATCATGGCTTTGTTCTTTCTCATTTCAGAATCACCTCAAATCCGGGTTTCAGAAAAACAGGCGGCGCCGTATGAGGCGTCGCCTGTTTCACAGAGATGGTCAATTCGCAGCGTAGGGACGAAATACGATCTTAGTACAGCGCGTCGATGGCCGCGCAGAAGTCCGCGCCGGTGGCGTACTTGCCCTCGAAGAGCTCAACGAACAGGGTCTTCATGGTGCCCCAAGCGGCGTGGGTGTTCAAGCCGGTGCACCAACCGAAGGTGGCGTCCGCGTTCTTCAGGGTATCGACGGCAGTGGGCAGGTAGGAGCAGGTGTTGCTGGGATCAGCGGGGATCTGCTTGGCGGTGTCGGCCATCTTCTGATCCCACTCGCCGGTGACCAGGTACATGCAGAAGTCGAAGGCCGCCTGCTTGTTCTCGCTGTAGGAGGCAATGGCCAGGCCGTTGGCGCCGATGTACACGGAGTTGGGATCCGCACCGCCTTCCACGGCGGGATAGTTGATCAGGCCCCAGTTGGTGTCGCCCATGACGCTGTCAACCTCGGCGGTCACATAGTTGCCGCAGACCACCATGGCCGCCTCGCCGGTGCCGACCTTGTTCTGGCTGGCGGGATACTCGTCGGGAGCGCCGTCCACCAGGTAGCCGGCGTTGATCAGGTCGATGAGCTCCTGGGCGGCGGCGACAGCGTCCTCATTCTCCGCCCAGTGGCCGTTGTCCCGCAGCGCGGCGATGCCGTCCTCGCCAAGATGGCGGACCAGCTGATTGTAGAAGGTGAAGTTGCAGTAAGCGCTGTCCTGGGCCAGAGGCGCGATGCCGGCGTCCTTCAGCTTCTGGCAGACGTCCAGGAATTCCGTCCAGGTGGTGGGCAGATCGGTGATGCTGGCCTGCTCGAAGGCGTCCCGGTTGTAGAAGATGCCGCCGATCTGGGGCTGCTCCACGATGCTGTTCAGATAGCCGGCCCAGGCGATGGACTGAGCGGCGAAGATGGGATAGCTGTGGCTGGCGTAGTCCGCGGCCGCGGCCATCTCGGTCAGGTCGGCGGTGTAGTCCTTGTAGACGTTGCCGATCCGGTTGTAGTCGTCCTCGAAGATGTCGATGGCGTCGCCGGCCTCGAGAGAAGCGGACAGCAGGGTGTTGATGTCCCGGCCCTTCCACTCGATGTTGATGTGGGCGCCGGTCTCCGCCTCAAAAGCGGCGGCGGCCTGCTCGATCACAGTGGCCTGGGGCTCGCCGGCGCTCCACATGGACCAGTAGTTCAGGGTCACGCCCTCGTACTTCTTGCCCTCGGGGGCGTTGGTCTGGGGCGGCTCGGTCCCTTTGCCGGGTGCCTGGGTCTGGTTGTCGTCGGTCTTGGGCGGCTCGGTCTGGTCATTGCCGGAAGGGCCGCAGGCCACGAGGCCCAGGACCATGACCGCTGCCAGCAGCAGAGCGAAAAGCTTCTTCATTTCATTTCCTCCTTAATTGATTGTGTAAATGTTGTCTATTCCACAGCTGGGTCTTTCGCCATGGAATTAACTAGATTATAGCTTCCCCGCGGGGAATTGGCAATGTGATAAGTTGCTGTATATTTTATATATCCTGCTATTTTCGGCATGTTATCCATAGAAATTGGAATTTGAACGGGTCATTATGGACATTTTGCGTAATTTTTTGCCGCTTTTCAAGGGGCGCATGGCACACATCCTCCAATTTTGCCTTGACATTTCCCGAGCCTGTTGTTAAAATTAGTGTGGCTCCCCGCGAGGGCAGGTTTTTATTCCGATTTCTGGTAAAGCAATATTTGTAAAGTATTTGCACAAAATGAGGGGGCGTTCTATGGGCATCCAGCGCTATGACATCGAATATCAAGAGGCGGGGCAGGACTTCCGGCTCCTGTACATCTCCCACAGCAAATGCGAAAACGACTGGCACAGCCTGCTCCACTCCCACTACTGCGCCGAGATCTTCTATGTTTTGAGCGGGAAGGGCTTTTTCCGGATGGAGTCCCAGGACTTGCCCCTCCACCCAGGCGATTTGGTGGTGGTCAATCCCTACACCATGCACACGGAGCTGTCCTTTGCCAGTAACCCCCTGGAATACATCGTGCTGGGCATCGAGGGGGTCCAGTTTCAGGCCCCCGGCGGCACGGAGCAGCGACTCTTCCGTCTCCAGAGCAGCGAAGGGGACGACTACCGGTTTTATCCCGAGGCCATTCTTCGGGAGTGCGAGGAGCGGCAGGAGAACTATCTGGAGGTGTGCGCCGGTCTGGCCCGGGTCTTTCTGATCCTGCTCCGCCGCCGCATCGCCCAGCGGAGCCTGGTCCTGGACGAGACCAGGAGCAGCCTGGAGTGCGCCCGGGTCAAGCAGTACATGGACGAGCATTTTCAGGAGGATATCACCCTGGACACCCTGGCGGAGATCTCCCACATGAGCAAGCACTACCTGGCCCATGCCTTTAATAAGGAGATCGGGTGCAGCCCCATCAGCTATCTGTTGGCCCACCGGATCGCGGAGAGCAAGCATCTTTTGGAAAACTCGGACTATACCGTCAGCCAGATCAGCGCCATCACCGGCTTTTCCAGCCCCAGCTACTTCAGCCAGCGCTTCAAAAAGCTGGTGGGAAAGACGCCCCTGGAATACCGCCAGGCGGTGCGGACCCATCCGGCGGATATTCCGTCGAAGGCTTGATATGCGGAATTTAACGGTGATGATCAAGCCCGCCTCCTCGGCCTGCCAGATGCGGTGCGCCTACTGCTTCTACCGGGATGAGGCCGCCCGTCGTCAGGTCCCCAACCGGGGCGTGATGTCCCCGGAGGTGCTGGAGCGGACGGTGGCGGCCGCCCTGGCCGCCGCGGAGGGCAGCTGCAGCTTCCTGTTCCAGGGCGGCGAGCCCACCCTGGCGGGGCTGGATTTTTACAGGAATTTTCTGAAATTCGAGAAAAAATACTTAAGGCCCGGCTTGCGGGTGTATCACAGCCTGCAAACCAACGGTCTGGCCATCGACGAGACCTGGGCAGCATTTTTGGCGGAGAACCGGTTCCTGACCGGGCTTTCCCTGGATGGCCCGGCCCGGCTCCACGACCTTTACCGGCGGGACGCGGAGGACCGGGGCACCTTCCAGCGGGCCATGCGGGCCGCCGGGCTTTTGCGGCGGGCCGGGGCAGAATTGAATATTCTCTGCGTGGTCACGGGCCCGGTCGCCCAGCAGCCGGAGCAGGTCTACCGCTTTTTCACCGGCCGGGGCTTCCGCCGCCTCCAATTCATCCCCTGCCTGGACCCCCTGGACAGTCCCCCCGGCGGGCAAAGCTACAGCCTGCCGCCTCAGGACTATGGCGAATTCCTGGTCCGGGTGTTCGATCTGTGGTTCCGGGACCTGCTGGAGGGAATCTACGTCAGCGTCCGCCATCTGGACAACTGGATCGGCATCCTGCTGGGCCTGCCGCCGGAGGCCTGCAATATGGTAGGCCGCTGCTCCGTGGGCTTCACCGTGGAGAGCGACGGCGAGGTCTACCCCTGCGACTTTTACGCCCTGGACCAGTGGCGGCTGGGAAACGTCCAAACCGATTCCCTGGAGGATATGGCCCAGAGCCAAACCGCCAGGCAGTTCGTGGAGGCGTCCTGCCCGGCGCCGGCGGCGTGCCGGGCCTGCCGGTACTATCCCCTATGCCGGAACGGCTGCCGCCGGGAACGGGCCGGTTCTCCGGAGGGGCCGGGGAAAACCGCCCTCTGCGCCGCCTACCGCTACTTTTTCGGCCAGCGGGAGGACCAGCTTCTCCAGGCGGCCCGCATGATCGGCGCCCGGCGGGGCTGACCGCCGGAGGCCCCGTTTGAACAGTTCAAGAATGGCCCGGCTTTCCATGGCCGGGTGGAATGATCTCAATTAGGAGGCGGATTTTATGTGCAAGCCCTATCTTCCCCCGGACGCGCCCTTCCTGGCGCCGGTTCTGGACGCCTACCCCTTCCCCGCTACCCTGCTGGGTGCGGTGCGCTACGGCCAGGGGCACATCAATGACACCTACTGCGTCCTCTGCCAGGGGCAGGAGGGCGACTGCGTGCGTTTCATCCTCCAGGGGATCAATTCGGCGGTCTTCCCCGACCCAGAGGCCCTGATGGAGAATTTTGAGGGCGTCACCTCCTTCCTGCGGAAGAAAATCCGGACCATGGGCGGCGACCCCCAGCGGGAGACCCTTAGTATCGTACCCACAAGGGCCGGCGAGAGCTTTTACCGGGATTCTGCGGGGAAATTCTGGCGGCTGATGCCCTTCGTGGAGGGCACGGACTGCTTCCAGTCCGCCACCCCGGCGCTGTTCGAGGCGTCGGCCCGGGCCTTCGGGCGCTTTCAGTATCTGCTATCGGACTATCCCGCCGAGACCCTCCACGAGACCATTCCCGATTTTCACAACACCGAGGCCCGCTTCGCCAAATTCGAGGCGGCTTTGCAGGCGGACCCGCTGGGGCGGGCGGCCCAAACCCGGGCGGAAATTCAATTCGTCCTGGACCGGAAGGCGGACTGCTCCGTAGCGTTGGAGGCCCAGCGGGCGGGGAAGCTCCCCCTCCGGGTGACCCACAACGACACCAAGCTGAACAACATCCTGATCGACCGCAAGACCGGAGAGGGGATCTGCGTCATCGACCTGGACACCACCATGCCCGGCCTTTCCATCAACGATTTCGGCGACTCCATCCGCTTCGGCGCCAACCACTGCGCGGAGGACGAGGGGGATCTTTCCAAGGTGAGCTTTGACCTGGAGCTGTTCGAGGCCTACACTCGGGGCTTTCTGGAGGGAGCGGGCGGCAGCCTGACCCCGGCGGAGCTGGAATATCTGCCCTGGGGGGCCCGACTGATGACGCTGGAATGCGGCATCCGGTTCCTGACGGACTACCTGGAGGGGGACCACTATTTCCGCATCCACGACCCGGTCCAGAATCTGCGCCGCTGCCGGACCCAGTTCAAGCTTGTCCGGGACATGGAGGAGCGCTTTGACGCCATGGGCGCCGTCGTGGCGGCATACGCTAAATAAACCCGCTTCCCGGAAAGAAGGCTGCGCGCTATGAAGAAATTGCCCGAAAAATGCAGGCTGCTGGCAAAGCTGTTTTTCACCATGCTGTACATCAGCGCCTTTACCTTTGGGGGCGGCTTTGTCATCATCACCTTCATGAAGCGAAAGTTTGTGGATGAATTCCACTGGATCGACGAACAGGAGATGCTGGACATGACGGCCCTGGCCCAGTCCTCCCCCGGGGCCATCGCCGTGAACGCCGCCATCCTGGTGGGCTGGCGTGTAGCCGGCTTCGCGGGCATGGCCGCAGCGGTCCTGGGCACCGTCATCCCGCCTGTGGCGATTCTGTCCGTGATCTCCCTGGGCTACGCGGCCTTCGCCTCCAATCGGTACGTGGCCCTGACTTTGAAGGGGATGCAGGCGGGGGTCGCGGCGGTCATTCTGGACGTGGTGTGGAGCCTGGGGGCCAAGGAGCTGAAAACCAAGTCTCCTATCCATCTATTTATCATGGCCGCCGCCTTTATCGCCACCTTCTGCTTCGGCATCAACGTCATTTTCATCATCCTGGCGGCGGGGATGGTGGGCATCGGCCTTGCCATGGGGCAAAAGAAACGGGAGGGGCCGGAAAAATGATCTATTTGCGGCTATTTTGGAGCTTTTTGCAGATCGGCCTGTTCTCCATCGGCGGCGGCTACGCGGCCATGCCCCTGATCCAGGCCCAGGTGGTGGATGGGTACGCCTGGCTGTCGCTAAACGAGTTTGTGGACCTGATCACCATCGCCGAAATGACCCCCGGCCCCATCGCGGTGAACGCCGCCACCTTCGTGGGGCTTCGGATCGCCGGATTCGGCGGGGCGGTGGTCGCCACCCTGGGCTGTATCACCCCGTCCCTCTTTTTGGTGTCCCTGCTGTCCTATGTCTACAGGAGGTACAAGAACCTGCGGGTATTGCAAAGCGTCCTGTCCAGCCTGCGGCCCGCCGTGGTGGCGCTGATCGCTTCCGCCGGGCTGACCATTCTGCTCAAGGTCGTTTTTAACGGCCAGGCCATGGCTTTTGCCTCGATAGACTGGGTGGGGGTAGGGCTGTTCGCGGCGGCCCTGACCGCCCTGCGCCGGTTCAAATGGAGCCCCATTCTGGTCATGTCTCTGTGCGGCGCCGTGGGCCTGGCTCTGGGCGTCCTGACGGGATCATAGGAGGCGCGCGGGGCGGCAGGATACGTAAAGGGCGAAAAACGGCCGGGAGCGAAATAGCTCCCGGCCTTAAGTTTTGGGAAAACCCCGCTTTCGCTTTGATCCGACGCAAAAAACCGGAGCGGACGATTAGATGTCCGCTCCGAAATGGTGCCGGTGACCGGGATCGAACCGGTACGAGGTTGCCCTCACGGGATTTTAAGTCCCGGGCGTCTGCCTGTTCCGCCACACCGGCGTGGCCTTATCCTATCACATTTTCCCCCGCCCGTCAAGTAAGCTGATCCAAATTCAGGGCGAAAGCCGGCAGGCACTCCGCCAAAAACCAGTTCAGCTCGGGGCTGTTCATCTCCTCCAGGGCCTGGCGGGTCTGCCGGGCGGCGGATTCAAATTCCTGGTTCCCCGCCTTCTGCTCTTCGACGCACTTGATGTAGGCGGAGAGCTTGTCCGCCGCCTTGACGATGGGGGTGACTTCCGGATCGTCCTCCAGCACCAGGGGGGCGTAGCTGTCCCGCAGCGCCGGGGGCAGCTTGTCCAGCAGCCGGTTCCCGGCGTAGCGCTCCACCTGCTTGTAGGAGCGGCGGATGTCGGAATTGGCATACTTAATGGGGGTAGGCATATCCCCGGTGAGGATCTCCGAAGCGTCGTGGTACAGCGCCGCCGTGGCGCACCGGTCGGGGTCCGGCCCGGGCAGATGCAGCACCTCCCGGCGGATCAGGGCCAGGGCGTGGGCCAGCACCGCCACCTGGTGGCTGTGCTCCTGGATGTTTTCGGAAAAGGTGTTGCGCATCAGGCCCCAGCGGGTGATGTAGCGCATCCGGCCCAGCAGGGCGTAAAATTCATTGGCCATCGATTTTTACCTCTCCCGACTCTTGAGGATTCGGATATCCTCCCCCAGAAAGGCCACCCGGCGGAAGGACCGGAGGCGGGAAGCGATCTGAGGGGAGTATCTGCGGGGCAGGTCCTCCGTATTCAGATTGGTGGACAAAATGGTGGACTTGCCGGAGAGCAGCCGGTCGTTGAGCAGAGTGTAGAGGGACGCCGTGACAAACTGGCCGGGCAGCTCGGTGCCCAGGTCGTCCAAAATCAGCAGATCGCAGGCGGAATATTTCTCCGCGTCCTGGCGGGCCGCCTCGTCGGAGGCAAACCGCGCCCGCTCCAGCTTGGAAAACAGGTGGGCGGCGCTTTCATAGACCACGGAGTAGCCCCGCTCCGCCACCTCCCCGGCGATGCAGGCGGAGAGGAAGGTCTTCCCCAGCCCCGTGTCCCCGGAAAATAGCAGATTCTCCGCCCCCGGGCGGAAGGTCTGGGCGTATTGCAGGCAGGTGGCGTAGGTTTTCTCCATGACCCGGCGGGGGCTGACCCCCAGCTTGGGATCGATCCGGTCCGGGTAATAGTCCAGGCGGAAGTCCCCGAACCGTTCCTCCCTGCCGTTAAGGAGGGTCAGCTCCTTCCGCTGCTCCTGGGCGCACAGGGCCAGCAGGCACCGGCACATGGCGCTGCCCACATAGCCGGTATCCCCGCAAAGGGGACAGTTGGGCTTATCAGAAAGAAAATCCGGAGGAAATTTGGTATTCAGCAGCTCCTGCCGCTCCCGCTGCAAAGCCAGATTCTCCTGACGGGCGGCCTCCATGGACTTTTCCACGTCCCCGCCCTGGGTAAAGACCGCCTGGGCCGCCTGGGCCATGGTTTGGCGCAGCGCCCGGTCGATCTCCTGAAGCCGGGGCTCCTCCCGGTACGCCTGGGCCAGATGGGCCCTATAAAGACTCTCCCGGTCCGAACGGGCCTGCTCCAGCCGCCGCCGGGCGGCGCGCAGGACTTGTGGGCTGTACCCCATGGTTATCCCTCCCGCAACATTCTGGCGATGGCGGCCTGCTCCTCCGGATCCAGGCGCCGTTCCGTGGGCGCGTCCTTCCGGACGTCCCCGGAGCGCACCTGGGCGCCGGTGTGGAGCCCCGCTTCATGCCAGCGAAGCAAAATCTTGTTCATGTAATTCCAGTTCAGGCCCCCGGTGTTCAAGCAAGTCCGCTCGTAGGCCATGGTCAGGGCCTCTTGGTCAAAGTTCATGTCCAGCCAGCTCTGGGCGTACCGGGTCTCCGCGGCGGTCAGGCTCCGGCCCCGGATCTGCAAAATGGCCGCCAGCCGGCCCAGCCGGCTCTCCCGCTGGTTCTGGGTCTGGATGAAGGCGGCGGCGGCCTCCACCGTGTCGATCCCCGCCTCCGCCCAGGCGTAGGCCTCCTTCTCAATGGTCCGGAGGCTGGGGTTGCGCAGGCTCCCCCGGCGGCGGGCCCGCTCCTTGCAGTAGCACACCAGCACGGAGATCACCTCCGCCGGAAGGCCCAGGTACCGGACAAAGCCCAGGAGGATCTTCAGCTCCTCGGTGTTCAGGCTCCTGCCCAGCAGCCGCTGCACCTCCCCATAGAGGGAGCGGAAGGAAGCGTCCGTATCCATGGCGGCCAGAACGTCCCGCTCTGTGTATTGGGGGCGCTCTCCAGACATCAGCACCGCCGGCTTTTCCTCGGGCCACAGGCCCAGCTGCCGCAGCACCGCTTCCGCCACGCCGTACCGGCACTCCTCCAGGCCCAGGGCCTCCCGAGCAGAGGACTCGTCCCCCCCGGAGCGGAGGTAGAGATATAGCAGGGCCGCGTCGCCGTTGGCGGCGGAGAGGATCTTTTTCAGATCGCCGGATGGAATGTTCAGGGATTCGATATTCATGGCCGCTCCTTACAGATTCCGGAAAGTCAAGTCGCTTAAAGGTAATTATAACACACATTCCCCCCGGGCACAACCGGCCCGGGGGGCAGATTTTGGAGAAAAAAGCAGGGAAAATTTTGGCGGGCAACAGGATATTGTGTCTGATAGCCGGGAAAAGCCCTATCCCTGCGAAGAAAACAGGGGGCGGATCTTCCTCCGGTAGATCCGAATGTAGAGGATCCCCGTCACGATCAGGCTCATGACCTCCGCCACCGGGAAGGCCCACCACACCGCCTGGACCTGGCCCGTCAGGCTCAGCAGATAGGCCACCGGCAGCAGCACGATCATCTGGCGGCAAAGAGAGGTAATGGTGGAGTAGACGCCCACCCCCAGGGCCTGGAAGGAGGCCCCCAAGGCGATACACACCGCCGCCAGGGGGAAGTGGACGCTGATGATCCGCAGAGCGCTGCGGCCGATGGTCCGAAAGCTCTCCGAAGGCCGGAAAATATCCATCAGCAGGTCCGGGAAGAATTGGAACACCAGCAGCCCCACGGTGGTGATGCACAGGGCCGTGGCCACCGTGCGTTTCAGCGTGGCCGTGATCCGCTCCGGCTTCCTTGCGCCGTAGTTGAAGGCCACGATGGAGATAGCGGCGTTGTTCAGGCCGAACAGGGGCATGAAGAAGAAGCTCTGGAGCTTGTAGTAGATGCCGAAGACGCCGGCAGCGGTCTCCCCCACCCCTTCAAAGCCCAGCAGGATCTGGTTCATGGAGAAGTTCATCACGGAGCCGATGGCCATCATCACCACCGAGGGGATGCCCACGGTGAGGATGGGCCGCACCACGGCCCACTTGGGCCGCAGGAAGCTCAGGCGGAAGCGGATATCCGAATTGAACCGGAAGTTGAAGAACACCGCCATGGCCGCCGCCACCCACTGGCCGATCACCGTGGCCACCGCCGCCCCGGCGATGCCCATGGCGGGGATGCCAAACCAGCCGAAAATGAACACCGGGTCCAGGAAAATGTTGATCAGCGCCCCGGTGCCCTGGGTGAACATGGTGAACACCGTGCGGCCGGAGGCCTGGAGCAGCCGCTCAAAGAGGATCTCCACAAAGACGCCCAATGTAAAAATGCAGCAGATGGAGGTGTAGGCCGTGCCGCCCTCCACCGTCTCCGCCACCTGGGACTGCATGGCATAGTAGGGCCGGGAACCCAGAAAGCCGAAGGCCATGAAGACCAGAGTGATGATGGCCGTGAGAAAAATGCCGTTCCCGGCGGCCCGGCTGGCCCGCTCCCGGTTCCCCTCCCCCAGGGATTTGCTCAGCAGGGAGTTGACGCCCACGGCGATGCCGGTGGCAAATCCGATCTGCATATTCTGCACGGGGAAGGCCAGGCCCAGGGCCGTCACGGCGCTGTCGTTGATCCGGGAGACGTAGATGCTGTCCACCACGTTGTACAGGGCCTGGACCAGCATGGAGGCGATCATGGGCAGGGCCATGGTCAGCAGCAGCCGGCCCACGGGCATGACGCCCATTTTGTTTTCATCCAAAGAGTGATCGTTTCTGCTCATAATAAATAATGCTTCCTTGTAAAAAATGGGAATGGAACCACGCAGGAAAAAGGCGCCGCCCACCGGCGGCGCCTTTGGGTCGGTATGGATTTACAGATACTGCTTGATCCCCTCGGGGACCTGGGCGGGATCGTCGGAGATGGAGATGGTGATCTCCATGCTGTTGGCCTGGGCAAAATTGGCGCACCAGGTCAAAAATTCCTGGGCACATGCCCGGTCGGAGCCGATGATCTTATACAGGCTTTCAATGTAAACATGGGTGATGTCGAAGTTCCCGGCGTGAAGACCGCTCAAAAAGCCCTTGAGCTGGTCGGCGTTGGAAATGGAATACTCCTTGGCGTCCACCAGACGGACCCGGTAGCTCAGATCGTAGGTCAGCTTGCGGCCATACTCAATACACACCACGTCGCCGGTAGCGGAGGCGACGGTCTCGTTGATGGAGGCGATCAGCTTCTTGGTCTTGCCGGAACCCTTCAGGCCCATAATTACATGTATCATTGGAAAAAATCCTCCTTTGCAGTACGCACACGGGCGTTACCGACATTTTAACAGGAAACGGCGGATTTTGCAACCCCCTTTTCCTGGCCTTTTTTTGCCAATTCCGCCTCAGTTTTCGTAGCCGGGCTTGCCCAGCAGGTGGAACATATTCCGCTTGTAAAGCTCCACGCCGGGCTGGTTGAAGGGATTGACCCCCAGAAGGTACGCCGAAATGCCGCAGGACAGCTCCAGGAAATAGAACATCTCGCCCAGCTTGGGGTAGTCCAGCTTGCCCATGTCCATGGTGATCACCGGCACGCCGCCGTCCACATGGGCGGCCACGGTGCCCAAGAACGCCTGCTCGTCCACAAAGGAGAGGGTCTTGCCCTCCAGATAGTTCAGGCCGTCCAGGTTCTTGTAATCGGAGCCCACTACCGCCTCCTGGACCGGAGGTGCGAAGCGCACCATGGTCTCAAACAAATTCCGCTGGCCCTGCTGGATCATCTGGCCCAGGCTGTGCAGATCGGCGGTCAGCTCGGCGGTGGCGGGGAACAGGCCCTTGCCGTCCTTGCCCTCGGACTCGCCGAAGAGCTGCTGCCACCAGCCGCCGAACATTTTAAAGCCCGGCTCGAAGGACTCGAACAGCTCGATGGCCTTGCCCCGGCGGTAGAGCAGGTTCCGCACGGCGGCATACTGCCAGGCGGGGTTCTCAAAGGAGCGGATGTCGTAAATTTTCTGGGACTGGGCGGCCCCGGCCATGATGGCGTTGATGTCCATTCCCGCCACAGCCATGGGCAGCAGGCCCACGGGGGTCAGGACCGAGTACCGGCCGCCCACATCCGGCGGGATCACGAAGGTCTCCCAGCCCTCCTCCTGGGCCATTTGCCGCAGAGCGCCCTTGGAGGGGTCGGTGATGGCGTAGATCCGCTTCTTGGCGGCCTCGGTGCCGTACTTCCGCTCCAGCATCCAGCGCAGGGCCCGGGTGGCGATGGCGGGCTCGGTGGTGGTGCCGGACTTGGAGATGATGGCGATGGAGAAGTCCTTGCCCTCCAGCAGGCGGCACAGCTCGTTCCACGCCCGGGTAGACAGGCCGTTGCCGGCGAAGAAAACCTGGGGGTTGCCCTTCCCCTTGCCGATGTTGTGGTTCACGCCCTGCATCAGCTCGATGGCGGCCCGGGGGCCCAAGTAGCTGCCGCCGATGCCGATGACCACAAACACGTCGGAGTCCGCCCGGATCCGGGCGGCGGCGGCGGAAATGCGGCGCATTTCCTCAGTGGGCTCGGCGGTGGGCAGGTGGAGCCAGCCCAAAAAGTCATTGCCGGCGCCGGAGCCGTCCATCAGGGTCTGGTGGGCGGCGGCGACCTCCTTCTCCATCGACAGCAGATCGGGCAGGGACAGCTGGCCCCAAACATTGGATATATCGACTTTGATCATGGGAAATCATCCTTTCCGTTTTTTTCGGTTCGCTTGTGTATATGTTACTCCAAAATCGGCGCAAACGCAAGGGGGGCTGGAAAAGTTTCAAAACTTTTCAAAATTTTTCCAGCTCCCTATGGCTTTTTTCTCCGGACGGCGGTATAATAAGGGAGCTTATCAACCCACTGGGAGGAAACAAACCTATGAAATACGGCTTCGGCGTGGATCTGGGCGGCACCACCGTCAAGATCGGCTTTTTCAACGAGCGAGGCGTCATGCAAGGCAAATGGGAGATCCCCACCCGGACGGCGGAACGGGGCCGGCACATTCTGCCGGACATCGCCGCTTCCATCCGGCAGCATCTGGACAAAACGGGGATTCCGGACAGCGACATTTTGGGCATCGGCATCGGCGTCCCCGGGCCGGTGGACCCCAAGGGCAACGTCAATAAGTGCGTCAACCTGGGCTGGGGGGTGTTCAATCTCCATCAGGCCCTCTCCACCCTGACGGGCTTCCCCGTCAAGGGCGGCAACGACGCCAACGTGGCGGCCCTGGGCGAATACTGGATGGGCGGCGGCATGGGCTCCAGCAACATGGTCTTCGCCACCCTGGGCACCGGCGTAGGCGGCGGCATCATCGTGGGCGGGGAGCTGATCCACGGCTGCCACGGCTCCGGCGGCGAGATCGGCCATATCGTCCTGGACAAGAACGAGCCCGAGGCCTGCGGCTGCGGCAAGCACGGCTGCGCGGAGCAGTACTGCTCCGCCACCGGGGTGGTCCGGGTGGCCGAGCGGTATCTGGCGGCCCATCCCGAGCCCTCCGCCCTGCGGGACATTTTCCCCCTGACCTGCAAGGACGTGTTCGACGCCTCCGCCACAGGCGACCGGGTCGCCGCCGCCATTTTAGAGCAGGTCTACGACTATTTGGGCCAGTTCCTGGCGGATATCTGCTGCGTCATCGACCCGGAGGTGGTGGTCCTGGGCGGCGGCGTCAGCAAGGCGGGCCTGCCCCTGCTGGACGGGGCCCGGCGGTACTTCAACAAGTATGTGTTCCACGCCGCCAAGGGGGCCCGGTTCGCCCTGGCCTCCCTGGGCAACGACGCCGGGACCTACGGGGCCTTCAAGCTGGCCCTCAACGAATTCGGAAAATAATATTAAGGAGGAAATCAAATGTACTGCTATCGCCAGCTCACTTCCGATCTGTACTGGGTGGGCGCCAACGACCGGCGGCTGTCCCTGTTCGAGGGCGTGTACTCCGTCCCCCGGGGCGTGAGCTACAATTCCTACGTCCTGCTGGACGAGAAGACGGTCCTGTTCGACACCGTGGACAAGGCCGTTGGGAAGGTCTTTTTTGAGAACGTGGAGCAGGTCCTCTCCGGCCGGGACCTGGACTATGTCTTCGTCCACCACATGGAGCCGGACCATTCCGCCACCCTGGCTGACATTCTGCTCCGCTACCCCGGGGCGAAGATCGTCTGCAACGCCGCCACCCGGAACATGATGAAGCAGTTCTTCTCCTTCGATGTGGACAGCCGCTGGGTGGAGGCCAAGGAGGGGGAGGTCTTCTCCACCGGCCGGCACAATTTCTGCTTCGTCAAGGCCCCCATGGTCCACTGGCCGGAGGTCATGGTGTCCTACGACACCACCGACGGCATTTTGTTCTCCGCCGACGCCTTCGGCACCTTCGGTGCCCTGAACGGGGCCATCTTCGCCGACGAGGTGGACTTTGAGCGGGACTACCTGGACGAGGCCCGGCGGTACTACACCAACATCGTGGGCAAGTACGGCACCCAGGTCACGAACCTGCTGAACAAGGCCTCCATGCTGGATATCCAGCTGCTGTGCCCCCTCCACGGCTTCGTCTGGCGGCGGGATATCGGCTCCTTCGTCAGCAAGTACCTGGCCTGGGCCAGCTACACCCCGGAGGAGACCGGCGTGATGATCGCCTACGCCTCCGTCTACGGCAACACGGAAAACGCCGCCGAAATTCTGGCGGTGAAGCTCCGGGAGCGGGGCATCCCCACGGTGATCTACGACGTGTCCGTCACCCCCGCCTCGGAGATCGTGGCGGCGGCCTTCCGGTACAGCCACCTGGTCTTCGCCTCCACCACCTACAACGCCGGCATCTTCGTCACCATGGAGGCCCTGCTGGCGGACCTGACGGCCCACAACATCCAGAACCGCACCGTGGCCCTGATCGAGAACGGCTCCTGGGCCCCCACCAGCGGCGGCCTCATGCGCAAGGCCCTGGAAAAGTGCAAAAACCTGACCATTCTAAACGAGACCCTCTCCATCCGCTCCTCCGTCAAGGAGCATCAGCTGGAGAGCCTGACCAAAATGGCCGACGCCATCGCCGCCACCATCTCCGCCCCGGCGGCGGCGGAGCCCCTTCCCGCCGGCGCGGTGGACAACAAGGCCATGTTCAAGCTGTCCTACGGTCTGTTCGTCCTGACCACCCGGGAGGGGGGCAAGGACAACGGCTGCATCATCAACACCGCCGGCCAGCTGACCTCCACCCCCAACCGGATCCAGATCGCCGTGAACAAGCAGAACTACTCCCACGACCTGATCCTCCGCACCGGGGTGTTCAACGTCAGCATCCTGACCCAGGACGCGCCCTTCCAGGTGTTCCAGCAGTTTGGCTTCTGCTCCGGCCGGGACACGGACAAGTTTGCCTCCGTTTCCTACGACTGCCGCACCGCCAACGGTCTGCGGTATATCCCCGAGTACACCAACGCGGTACTCTCCGGGAAGGTGATCTCCGCCACGGACTACGGCACCCACACCCTGTTCGTGGCCGACGTCACCGAAGCCAAGGTCCTCTCCAGCGCCCCCAGCGTGACCTACCAGTATTACTTTGACCACATCAAGCCCAAGCCCGCCCCCGCCGCCCAGAAGAAGACCGGCTGGGTCTGCAAGATCTGCGGCTACGTCTACGAGGGCGAGGAGCTGCCCCCGGACTTTGTCTGCCCGCTGTGCAAGCACGGCGCCGAGGATTTTGAAAAAATCAGCTGAAAACCGCCGCCCCCGGCATTCGCCGGGGGCGCAACTCCATTCAAAAAACCGCCCCCAGCCCGGGAGGCGGTTCGCTATTTTTGATAAGCGGTTTTGTTTTTCTCGATCAGGTGATCAATCAAACGGCGGACCAGGCGGATATCCTCCTGTGTGAGCCCCGCCACGCTGACGGTGGCGCTGTTGTCCAGGCCCAGCAAAAAATCCGTGGAGACCCGAAAATACCGGGCCAGCTCCGCCAAATATTGGGTGGAGGGCACCGAAAGTCCCATTTCCCAGGCGTTGACGCCCGCCCGCGTGATCCCCAAATCCCGCGCCAGCTCCGCCTGGGTGATCCCCCGCTGTTGCCGTAATGCTCTGATGTTCTCATCGATCATATCCTGGCCCTCCTTTCCTATGTATAGTATGCTTTACAGAATGATATTTCATTAACAAAATGATATTTTGATTTGACATCCATGGGTTTTTATGCAATGTTTTTTCCCAAAAAAAGATACAAGCCCCATATTCCACTAGGTATGAAAATAAGGAGAATCCTGTCGCGGGGAAGCTCCTTGAAGTTTCGCAGTAAGAGCAGCCAATTCAATATTTGCGCCCCCGGTGAATGCCGGGGGCGCGAAATATTGGGGGTATCCCTATTATTTTTCCAAAATTTGGCCCAGCATGATGTCCAGCATGGTAAGGCATCTCGGGACGTGGAAGGGGCCCTTGAAGGTGGAGCCCTTGCAGGGGGGCTCCGTGGGCTTGCCGTCCCGGCGGAGGTAGCCGAACCATTCGCCATACGCCGGGTCGGCAAAGTGGGCTTTGCAGTAGTCCAGGACCTGGCAGAAAATATCCAGGTATTTTTCCTCCCCCGTGTCCCGGTAGAGCATCAGGGAAGCAATCAGGGCCTCGTTATGGGGCCACCAGAGCTTCATATCATGCTCATAGGCCTCCGGCGGCAGGCCCTGGCAGTCCAGGAAGTACAAGATCCCGCCGTACTCCCGGTCCCAGCCCTTGGAAAAGGCCATGTTGAAGACCTTCTCCGCCTTTTCATGCAGGGTCCGATCACCGGTCTCGTTGGCCCGCTCCATCAGGAACCAGGCGCACTCCATGTCGTGACCCGGATTCACCGTCCGGCCCTCGGTATAGTACAGCCGGGGGGCGCCGTCCATGGCCACGTTTTCCAGGGTGCAGCCCAAGTCCTCCTTCACATGGTAGCGGAAGATCTCCTCCACGCAGGCAGCGGCCCGCTGGTCATATATCGCCCGCCGCTCTGGGTCCACCCGGCTCAAAACGGCGGTGACGTTCAGCAGGATCATGGGATTTCCCAGACTCCGGCCGGTGCGGGTGGCGGGGTCTGTCTTGGGCCCCAGGCCCGTGGGGTCCGGCATCCCGTGGGTCAGATCGTAGTATAGATCGTAGGCCCGCCGGGCCCGCTCCAAATGGACCCCCTCCCCGGTCAAGCCATAGTATTCCGCGTTGGCCATGCAGTAGAACGCCTCGGAGAAGCAGTACCGCCGCTGGCGCAGGGGCTTGCCCTCGGCGGTGACGGTGAAATACAGCCGTCCCCCGGCGGCGCGGTTGACGCAGTGGTCCTCCAGGAAGTCGATGCAGCTCTTGCTGGCGGCCAGCCATTCGGGCCGGATGCCGTAGACCCGACAGAGATAGGCATAGGTCCAGCCGCAGCGGCCCTGCATCCACACGCTCTTGTCGGTGGAGAAGATGTTCCCCTGCCGGTCCAGGCAGGTGTAGACCCCGCCATGCGCCCGGTCCAATCCGTTTTTCAGCCAGAAGTCGGCGGCGCTTTCCAGCTCCCTCCGGACCCAGCCGCGAATTTCCAACAGTTTTTCCCGTTCCATCGTCCTGCCTCCTCTAATTTTGATCGCTACCAGCATAGCACAGTTTCCGCCGGATTTCAACCGAGGACGCATTTTCTGAAAAAGACTCGCAATATTTTTCAACCGCCGGCGCATACTAAGATCGGAATTTCATTTGGGAGGTAACACCATGTTCGATTTAAGACCCTACCGCAAGAGCGGCCTGTCTAACTACAACCCCTTCCGGGAGATGGAGGAGCTGGAGCGGCAGTTTTTCGCCCCCTTCTTCTACGCCGGGGACCTGGCGGAGTTCAAGACCGACATCACCGACCAGGGGGAGAGCTTCCTGCTGGAGGCCGATCTGCCCGGATTCGACAAGAAGGACATTTCCCTGGACCTGGCCGGGGACACCCTGACCATCCACGCCCAGCGGCACTCCGACTGCGAAAAGAAGGACTGCCATGGGAAGGTCCTCTGCCAGGAGCGCTCCTACGGGCAGTACAGCCGGTCCTTCGACGTGTCCGGCGTGGAGGCGGACAAGATCAAGGCCCAGTACGAAAACGGCGTTTTGAAGCTGAATCTTCCGAAAAAGCAGGTCCCCCAGCCCGAGACCCGCCGCCTGGCCATCGACTGATCAGGCAGAATAGCAGACCAACCCCGCTCCGGCGAGAAAAATCCGCCGGAGCGGGGAGTTTATGCAGTATGTAAATGACCATCAGTGAGATACCTTCCCGTTTGACAAGACGTTTCAAAACTCTTTCGGAACGAAATGGCGCGCTTCTATCCATAGTATTTGCGCTCAGAAAGGGCCCTCTGACCGCAAAAAACACGCCCGGTTTCCCGGGCGCCAGTCTGTCAAAGAAACCCTGTTTTCAAGAAGCGAAAACAGGGATTCTTCTGCAAATATTTGGAAAAGCAAGCCAAA
>CANQQU010000019.1 GCA_947626085.1 uncultured Oscillospiraceae bacterium | reverse complement strand
CCCTCTACGGCCGCCGCCGGGACATCCCGGAGCTGAAGAGCAGCAACTACAACGTCCGCCAGGGGGCGGAGCGGATCGCCCTGAACACCCCCATCCAGGGTACGGCGGCGGATCTGATCAAGCTGGCCATGCTCCGGGTGGACGAGGCCCTGGCCCGGGCGTATCCCCAGGCCCGGCTCCTGCTGCAGGTGCATGACGAGCTGATCGTGGAGTGCCCCCAGGAGCAGGCGGAGCAGGTGGCCGCTCTGGTCAGCCGGGAGATGGAGCAGGTGGCTGACCTCTCGGTACCGTTGGAGGCCCAGGCCAAGTGGGGCATGAGCTGGTATGAGGCGAAATAATGGAGATTTTGCCGTTAAATGTAGCGTTGATCCCCCAAGCGGCGGCGCTGGAGCGGGCCTGCTTCTCCCTGCCATGGAGCGAAAACGCCCTTTTAAGCGAGCTGTCCAATGAAAACGCCCTGTATCTGGCGGCGACGGAGGGGGAGAAATTGCTGGGCTATGTGGGCAGCGAGATCTCCTTTGAGGAAGCGGACATGATGAATCTGGCCGTCTTGCCTGACTGCCGGCGGCGGGGGATCGCCCAGGCGTTGGTGGCGGCCCTGGAGGCGGCGCTGGCCGGCCGGGGCGTGGAAAAGCTGACCCTGGAGGTCCGGGCCTCCAATATGCACGCCCGGGCCCTCTATGAAAAATTGGGGTATGTCCCCATCGCCTGCCGTCCGGGCTACTACCTCCGGCCCCGGGAGGACGCGGTACTGTACCGAAAGGAGCTGCGCGCATGAATATTCTCGCCATCGAATCCTCCTGCGACGAGACCGCCGTGGCCGTGGTGGCAGACGGCCGCCGGGTCCTGACGGACCAGATCGCCTCCCAGGTGGCCCTGCACCGGCTCTACGGCGGGGTGGTGCCGGAGATCGCCTCCCGGAAGCATATGGAGGCCATCTATCCCCTGGCGGAGCGGGCGTTGGAGGAAGCCCATATCACCCGGGGAGACGTCGACGCCATTGCCGTCACCTACGCCCCGGGGCTGATCGGCGCCCTGCTGGTGGGGGTGAATTTTGCCAAGGCCGCGGCCCTGGCCCTGGGCAAGCCCCTGATCCCGGTGCATCATATCCGGGGCCATATCGCCGCCAACTATCTGGCCTATCCGGACCTGACGCCGCCGTTTCTGTGCCTGGTGGTGTCCGGGGGCCATACCATGCTGGTGGACGTGGCAGATTATACCCAAATGACCCTGCTGGGCACCACCCTGGACGACGCGGCGGGGGAGTGCTTCGACAAGGTGGCCCGGGTGCTGGGAATGCCCTATCCCGGCGGCGCGGCGCTGGACGCCGCCGCCAGGACCGGCGACCCGGAAAAATATGTCCTGCCCCGGCCCAGGCCCGGGGAGAATCCCCTGGATATGAGCTTTTCCGGCCTGAAAACCGCCGCCCTCAATGTCCTCCACCACGCGGAGCAGGTGGGGGAGGCGCTGGACGTGCCCAGCTTTTGCGCCGGGTTTTCCCGGACGGTGGCGGATATTCTGGTGAGCCGCACCCGGCAGGCTCTGGAGCGCACCGGCCGGAAAAAGCTGGCCGCGGCGGGGGGCGTGGCGGCCAACTCCGTCATCCGGGCGGCCCTTCAAGACCTGGCGGGGGAGATGGGCGCGGAGCTGTACCTGCCGCCCCTATCCCTCTGCGGGGACAACGCCGCCATGATCGGCGCCCAGGGGTATTACGAGTTTTTGTCCGGAAATTTGGCGGATATGGGCCTCAACGCCTACGCCAGCCGCTCCCTTTTCGGCGAACGGCTGTAAAAGCGGGGCAGGCCGGGTTTATGCAGCGGAAACGGTTCCAACGCAGTTATGGAAACCCTATATTTTCCGAAAAAATCGGAAAAATTGTTTCGATTTTCCGGCTTATCTCCCGCCCCGGCAGATTTCGACAAATTTTTTCTCCGCTCCGGGCTGTGCAAAAGTCTGTGGAATCTGTGAATAACCGAATGAATATTCCTGATTTTCCCCAGTTATGGAACCTGACTTCTGTAAACGGCCTGGGTCTATTCCCATTTTTATCCTTGACAAATTCCATCCCCTGTGCTAAAGTAAGGCTAGATTTTTTGAAAGGAGGCGATTTCCGTGCGGATCAGAAAGACTTTTCAGCGCTTTGCGCTCGTTATCACGCTACAACTATGCCCGGAACTCGCTTCCTGTTTGGCCGCACGCTAGATTTTTGACTGCGTGTTGGTTTTCTTGCGGCGCGAGCTTCGGCTCGGGCCGTTTTTTTGCGGCCATTTTTAGAAATTCGGGAGGAAAAAATGAAAACGATGCTGGGCTATCTCAAGCCCTATTGGATGAGGATGCTCTTTTCCGGCCTGGCGCTGACCATGTCGGGCCTGTGCGACCTGCTGCTGCCCACCGTGATGAGCGACCTGCTCAATCAGGGGGTCTACGGCAAGGATTTTCAAATGATTCTGCTGGGCTGTGGAAAAATGCTTCTGTTCACTCTTTTGGGGGTGGGCTGCCAGGTGCTGGGCAGCTTGCTTTCTACCCGGGTGGTGGCGAACTACTGCGCCGACCTGCGCCGGGCGGTGTTCCAGCGGGTCAACCGCATGGATTTTGAGACCTTCGGCTCCATCGGCACCGCCGCCCTGGTGACGCGGGCTACCAAGGATGTGCAGACCGTGTCCTGGCTGGCGGTGGCCCTGTCCGACGCCGTCATCACCATCCCCGTGCTGTTTTTCGGCGGGGTGGGGCTGACCATGGCCAAGGACTGGGTATTGGCCCTGGCCATGCTGGCCTTTCTGCCCCTGGTGTTTCTGCTTGTCACCTGGACCGGAAAGCGGATCAACCCATTGTGGGAGGAGAGCGACGGCAGCGTGGACCGCCAGAATGAGCTGATCCGCCAGCGGCTCCGGGGCATCCGGGTGATCCGTGCCTTCCAGCGGGAGCGGGACGCCCATGAGCAGGTGGCCTCCGCCACCCGGGTCATGTCCCGGGCCATGATCAGCGCCAACAATGCCGAGAGCCTGATCGCCCCGGTGACCACCTTCCTGCTGAACGCCGCGGCGGTGCTGGTGGTGTATCTGGGGATCTTCCGCTTAGAGGGCGGCACCGGCCTGACGGGGCCGGACCTCTTCGCCATCGTGCAGTACATCGCCCTGACCAGCGGCAGCGTCATCAACGCCGCCTTCGTCATCATCGAAATGCCCCACGCCCGGGTGGCGGCGGAGCGGATCGGCCAGGCCCTGCGGGCCCCGATCCAGGAGGAGCCCGCGCCCCGGGAAGAGGTGACGCTGGAGGGCAGCATCCGGCTGGAGGACGTGTCTTTCACCTATCCCGGTGGCGCCGCCCCGGCGTTGGAGCATATCAGCCTGACCATCCCGGCGGGGAAAAAGGCCGCCATCATTGGCGGCACCGGGGCGGGGAAGACCACCCTGGCCCGGCTGCTGCTGGGCTTCTATCCCCCGGCGGAGGGAAAAATTTACTTAGGCGGGCGGGACCTTTCCGGTCTCAACCGCCGGACTCTCCGGGACCAGCTCAGCCCAGTGCTGCAAAGCGCCGCCCTCTACTCCGGCACCATTCGGGAAAATCTGCGGATGGGCAGGCCCGAGGCACTTGATGAGGAGCTGTGGGACGCCCTGGAGGCCGCCCAGGCCGGATTTGTCCGGGAGCTGGGGCTGGACCATCCGGTGAAGCAGTCCGGCAAGAACCTGTCCGGCGGGCAGAAGCAGCGGCTGTGCATCGCCCGGGCGCTGCTGAAAAACGCGCCGGTCTATCTGTTTGACGACAGCTTTTCCGCGCTGGATTTTTTGACGGAGGCGGCTCTCCGTTCCGCTCTGGCCAAGCGCCTTGCGGGGAAGACCCAGATCCTCATCACCCAGCGGATCTCCACCGCCGCCCACTGCGACCTGGTGTTCGTGCTGGACGGGGGAAGTCTGGTGGGGGCGGGGACCCACAGCCAGCTTTTGGAAAGCTGCCAGGTGTATCGGGAGATCTACGACTCCCAGACGGGAGGGAAGGAGCATGGATAATAAGAAAAAAGAAAATTACCGGGTGCTGCTGCGACTGGGCCGGGAGGCGGCGCCCATTGGATGGGGACTGGCCCTGGCCGCCGGAATGAATCTGACTTTGGTGCTGTGCGCCGTGGCGGCGCCCCAGCTGCTGGGCAAGATCATCCAGCGCGTCTGCGACGGCGCCGCCGCCGGGGCCCTGGCCGGGCTTCCCCGGGCGCTGCTGCCGTCTCTGGCCCTGCTGCTGGCCTGCTACGCCGGGAGCCAGGTCTTGTCCTACGGCAATATCGCCCTGATGAACCGGCTGGTGACCAGCCACTTCACCTGCGGCTTCCGGCTGCGAATTTCCGAAAAGCTGAGCCGCCTGCCGGTGGGCTATGTGGACCAGACCCCGGTGGGGGAGGTCCTGAGCCGGATGACCGGAGACGTGGGGGACCTGGGGGGCTATCTCCACCAGGTGTTCGACGGCCTGGTGCTGGGGGCCTTTCAGCTGGCGGCGGTGGCGGTGGCCATGTTCCGGGAGAACCCCGCCCTGGCCTGCTTTGTGGTGGTGCTGACGCCCCTTTCTCTGTGGCTGACCACCCAGGTCAGCCGGGTCTGCACCAAAAATTTCGACGCCATGTTTGATTCGTCGGAGGCGCTGACCGGGGTGACGGAGGAGGCATTCTCCAATTTTGAGACCGCCCGGGCCTACGCCCTGGAGGAGTTTACCCAGGACAAACACGAAGAGAAGAACCATGCGCTGGCGGAGAACACCTTCCGGGCCCACTTTACCGCCGGGCTGGTGGCCCCGGTGGTGCGGCTGACCAACGCCGCCGCCTATATTCTCATCGCCCTGCTGGGGGGCTGGCTGATTTTGCGGGGGACCATCGGCGTGGGGACTGTGGTGACGGTGATCCTCTACGCCCAGCAGTTTGCCTCCCCCCTGGAAATGCTGGGGGACGACATCAGCTATCTGCACTGGGTGGTCGCCGCCGCCAATCGGGTCTATGGCTTCCTGGACCTGCCGGAGGAGCCGGTGCAGACAGGTAATCTTCCGGAGCAGACCCATGGTGCGGTGGAATTTCAGGACGTGACCTTCGGCTACCGGAAGGACGAGCCCATTTTGAAGGAAATTTCCTTCCGGGCCGAGCCGGGGCAGAAGATCGCCATCGTCGGCCCCACCGGCGGGGGAAAGACCACCCTGGTGAACCTTTTGATGCGGTTTTACGACCCGGACAGCGGCGCCATTCTTCTGGATGGGCAGGACACCGCCCAAATCGATCGAGAGCAGGTGCGGGGCCGGTTCGCCATGGTGCTGCAGGACACCTGGCTGTTCCCCGGCACCCTCCGGGAGAACGTGGCCTACGGCAATCCCGGCGCGTCCATGGCCGAGATTGAGCGTGCCTGCTGCCGAACCCACTGCCACCGGCTGATCACCGCCATGCCCCAGGGCTACGACACCCCCATCCGGGAGGACTCCGCCAATCTCTCCGGCGGGCAGAAGCAGCTGCTGACCATCGCCCGGGCCTTCCTAGCGGACCGGCCCCTGCTGATCCTGGACGAGGCCACCTCCAATGTGGACACCCGGACGGAGATCCTGATCCAACGGGCCATGGATACCCTGATGAAGGGCCGGACCAGCTTCGTCATCGCCCACCGGCTCAGCACCATTGTGGACGCGGACAAGATCCTGGTCATCGACCAGGGGCGGCTCATCGAGGAGGGGACCCATCAGGAGCTGCTGGAGAAGAAAGGGTTTTACTACCGGCTCTACAACAGCCAATACGAGGAGGGGTAAAATGCTCACAATCTACACCCGGCTGTCCCAAATCTCCTTCCGGGAGCTGATGGAGGTGTACCGGGAGGGAAACGAGGAAAACGCCCGGGACCTCTATCCCGAGCTGCCGGAAAATCAGGGGATTTTGCAGGTGGAGGCGGATTTCTACCAATTTCTCCGGGAAGACTTCTTCCGCCGCCCCCAGGCGGTCTATGCCGTCTGGGAGGAGGCGGGGCGGTACTTTGCCGCCCTGCGGCTCTGGCCCTTTTCCGACGGCCTGTTGGTAGAGGCCCTGGAGACAGCCCCGGAACAGCGGAACCGGGGCTATGGGAAGGCCCTGCTGGCCTCCGCCGCCCGGTGGGCAGGGGAGCAGGGGTGGAAGATTCTCTACTCCCATGTGGACAAGGACAACGGCCCCTCCCTGGCGGTCCACCGGGCCTGCGGCTTTCGGATTTACAAAGACTCCGCGACCTATACGGATGGAACGGTGCGGACCAACTGTTACACATTATGTAAACCTTTGGACGATTCTAACGCTTCCATTTCTCCAGAACTGCGGTAAGCGTATCTAAAAACGAATGGGCCCCGGCGAAGAGCCGGGGCCTGTCGATTATTTTCCCTTTGCTTCCTTGGCGGCCTTCTTGGCGGCTTTGGCCTTGGCCTTGGCTTCCTCGGCCTTCTTGGCCTCCTCCTTGGCGGCGGCGGCAGCGGTCTCATTGGAGGAGATGGCCCACTTGGCAAACTCGATGCGGACCTGGTCCGCGCCGGTCTCCAGAACGATCTTATCCTCCTTCACATGGACCACCTTGCCCACAATGCCGCCGATGGTGGTGATCTCGTCGCCCACCTTCACGGCATTGCGCATTTCCTCCGCTTCCTTCTTCCGCTTGTTCTCCGGGCGGATCAGCATAAAGTAGAAGACGGCCAGCATCAGCACCAGCATGATGACGGTGCTCATCATCCCCGCGCCGGGATCAACGGCGGCGCCGGTGGACTCCAAAAAATACAGCATAGTAACGCTCCTTCGTGTTAGTCTTTTCTCATTATACCATCGATTGGAAAAAAAGCAAGGAAAATCTAGATTCTTCGGCTGAGTTTTTCCGAATATTCCCGGCGGAAGGCCTCAAACCGGCCTTTGTCCAGGGCCTGGCGGATTCTCTCCAGGAGCTTGTTGTAAAAATAGAGATTGTGCAGCACCCCCAGCCGCATGGCCAGCATTTCCTCGGCGATGAACAGGTGCCGCAGATAGGCCCGGGAGTACCTCCGGCACACGGGGCAGTCGCACTGGGGGTCCACCGGCCCGCTGTCTAATTGGTACTTGGCGTTTTTCAGATTGATGGCCCCCTCCCAGGTGAAGAGCCGGGCATGGCGGGCGTTCCGGGCGGGCATAACGCAGTCAAAAAAGTCGACGCCTCTGGCCACGCCTTCAATAATATTGCTGGGGGTTCCCACCCCCATCAGGTAGCGGGGCCGGTCCTTTGGCATGTGGGGCTCCACCGCCTCGATGACCTCATACATGGTCTCGGTACTCTCGCCCACCGCCAGGCCGCCGATGGCGTACCCAGGCAGGTCCAGTTCCGCGATTTGCTTCATATGCGCCACCCGCAGATCGGCGTAGGTGCCCCCCTGGTTGATGCCCCAGAGCATCTGATGGGGGTTGACGGTGTCCGGCAGGGCGTTTAACCGGGCGTTCTCCGCCTTGCACCGAACCAGCCAGCGGTAGGTCCGGTCCACGCTCTGCTTTACATAGTCCTTGGGCGCCGGGTTTTCGACGCACTCGTCCAGGGCCATGCAGATGTCGGAGCCCAGATTCGACTGGATCCGCATGCTCTCCTCCGGCCCCATAAAAATGCGATGCCCATCGATGTGAGAGGCGAAGGTGACGCCCTCCTCTTTAATTTTCCGCAGCCCGGCCAGGGAGAATACCTGGAAGCCCCCGGAGTCCGTCAAAATGGGTCCGTCCCAGGTGATGAACTTGTGGAGGCCCCCCAGGGCCTTTACATTTTCATCTCCCGGCCGGAGGTGGAGGTGGTAGGTGTTGGACAGCTCCACCTGGCAGCCGATCTCCTTCAAATCTCGGGCGCTGAGGGCGCCCTTGATGGCCCCCTGGGTGCCCACATTCATAAATACCGGGGTCTGGACCGTCCCATGGGCGCAGGTGAACACGCCCCGCCGGGCCCGGCCCTCGGTTTTCAGCAGCTCAAACATGGCATTCCTCTCTTTTTCTCGGATTGTAGCGGATATAGAGCCGGGTCTGCTCCACCGTCCCCAGCTGGGTCCGGCAGGAAATTTCCTTCCAGAAGGTAAAGCCGCATTTTTCCACCACCCGGCGGCTCCGGGTGTTGCGGAGAAAGTGCCCGCAGGTGAGAAAATCATAATTCCAGACGGTAAAGCAGTACTCGATGACGGCCTTCACCGCCTCCGGCATCAGCCCCCGGCCCCAGTAATCCTTGGCCAGGACGTAGCCGATCTCCCGGCCCAGCCGGTCCGGCGCGGGGTCCTCGGACCGCTCCAGCCGCTCCAGGCCGACGGAGCCGATCACATGGCCGCTTTCCTTCAAAACCAGGGCGAAGGTCTTTTTCTCATCGATAAACCGCCGGAGGATGCCCCGGGAGACCTCCCGGTTCTCATGGGGCCGCCAGCCCGCCATCGGACCCACGTCGTCCACGCTGGCGTAGGCGAAAAAATCCTCCAGATCCTCCTCCTCCCAGGGCCGGAGGAGGAGCCTGGGCGTTTCCAAATGAACCTTTGTCACATCCACAGGGGCGTCCATGGCGGTTCTCCTTTCATTTTCTTTTCAATATAGCCGAAAAGGGAAGGGCTGTCAAGAAAAAAAGATTGCTATTTTTCATCGGTTGACTTATAATAGGGAAAATGCCAAAATTCGAGGTGTCCTGCAATGGCAAACGATCAAAAACTCAATCTCACCATGCTCTGCGATTTTTACGAGCTGACCATGGGCAACGGCTACTTTGAAAAGGGCTACGGCGACCGGATCTGCTACTTTGACGTGTTCTTCCGCCAGTGCCCCGACGGAGGCGGCTTCGCCATCGCCGCCGGGCTGGAGCAGATCGTGGACTATATCCAGAATCTCCACTTCACGCCGGAGGATATCGAATATCTCCGGGGCCGGAAGCTGTTTTCTGAGGAATTTCTGGCCTACCTGGCGGATTTTCACTTCACCGGCGACATCTGGGCCGTGCCCGAGGGCACGCCCATCTTCCCCAAGGAGCCCATTCTCACGGTCCGGGCCCCGGCCATCGAGGCCCAGCTGATCGAGACCTTCCTGCTGCTCAGTGTGAACCACCAGAGCCTCATCGCCACCAAGGCCAACCGGGTGGTCCGGGCGGCCCAGGGCCGGACGGTGCTGGAATTTGGCTCCCGCCGGGCCCAGGGGGCGGACGCCGCCATTCTGGGCGCCCGGGCGGCCTACATCGGCGGCTGCAACGGCACCGCCTGCACCATCTCCGACCAGCTCTACGGGGTCTATGCCGGCGGCACCATGGCCCACGCCTGGGTCCAGATGTTCGACTCGGAGTACGAGGCCTTCAAGGCCTACTGTCAGCTCTATCCCCACAACGCCACCCTGCTGGTGGACACCTACAACACCCTTCGCTCCGGGGTCCCCAACGCCATCCGGGCGTTTAACGAGGTCCTGAAGCCCCTGGGCATTGAGGACTGCGGCATTCGGCTGGACTCCGGGGACATGACCTATCTGACCTGCCAGGCCCGAAAGATGCTGGACGAAGCGGGCTGGACCAAGTGCAAGATCTCCGTTTCCAACTCTCTGGACGAGTATATCATCCAGGATATTCTCCGCCAGGGGGCAAAAATCGACATGTTCGGCGTGGGCGAGCGGCTGATCACCGCCCGCAGCGAGCCGGTGTTCGGCGGGGTGTACAAGCTGGCGGCGGTGGAAAAGCCCGACGGCTCCATCGTGCCCAAGATCAAGATCTCCGAAAACGTGGGCAAGATCACGAACCCCCATTTCAAGAAGCTCTACCGGTTCTTCGGCAAGGACACCGGCAAGGCCATTGCCGACTACCTCTGCGTCTACGACGAGGGGGTGGACGACTCCGGCGAGCTGGAGATCTTTGACCCGGAGGCCACCTGGAAGCGGAAGACCGTCTATAATTTTGAGGCCAAGGAGCTGCAGGTGCCGATCTTCCAAGGGGGCAAGCTGGTGTACCGGTGCCCCAGCCTGGAGGAGATCCGGGCCTACTGCCTGTCCCAGGTGGACAAGCTCTGGGACGAGGTCAAGCGGTTCGACAACCCCCAGACATATTATGTTGACCTCTCCCAAAAGCTCTGGGATATCCGCGATCAACTCCTGAAGAGCAACGGAAAAGGATGAATATGAAGAAAGGAAGCGCGGCCTCCATGGCCTTCGGCGGCGTGCTGGGGGCGCTGGCGGTGATGATCCAATATTTGGGCGGCTTTATCCCCATTGCCACCTATCTGTGCCCTGGGATCGCGATCCTGCTGTGCTGGCTTGTGGCCCGGCAGTGCGGCAGTCGGGTGACTTGGGCCTGGTATGCCGCCGTGGCGGTGCTGTCGCTGCTCCTGGGGCCCAACAAGGAGGCGGCGGGGGTGTTCCTGGTGCTGGGGTATTACCCCATCTTGAAGCCTCGGCTGGACGCGGCCAAGCTGGGCTGGCTGGGGAAGCTCTTGGTGTTCAATGTCGGCGTCTGCGCCCTGTATGGGGTGATGATCTATGTCTCTGGTCTGGAAGAGGTGATCGGGGAAAACGAGGGCCTGGGGGCTTGGATGCTGGTCATTCTGCTGGTGATGGGCAATATCACCTTCTTCCTCCTGGACTTTTTGCTGACCCTGCTGGAGCGCCGGGCCCAGAACATGAAAAAGAGCAAGCGTCCCAACACCGGCGAGCGGCAAGATGGATGACTGGTATCTGTATATCCTGGAGTGCGGGGACGGGACGCTCTACACCGGTATTGCCCGGGACGTGGAGCGCCGTCTGGAAGCCCACAGATCGGGCCGGGGCGCCAAGTACACCCGGGGCCGGGGGCCGCTGATCCTGCGCTACACCGAGCGCTGCGGCCCCCATGGCCAAGCCCTTCGCCGGGAACTGGCGGTGAAGGCCCTGAGCCGGGAGGAGAAGCTTGCGCTGTGCGGACAAAAATAGCCGGAAGGGGAGGGTCCTTCCGGCTTTTCATATTATAAGGCGACCAGCCCCGCCTCCGCCAGCTTTTGCAGGCTCAGCAGGATGCCCAGCTTGGCGTGGTACCAGGTCAGGCCCCCCTGGAAGTACACCGCGTAGGGGGGCCGGATGGGCCCGTCGGCGGACAGCTCAATGGACGAGCCCTGGACGAAGGCCCCCGCCGCCATGATGACTTGATCTTCATACCCCGGCATATCCCAGGGCAGGGGAGTGGCGAAGGAATCCACCGGGGCGGCGGCCTGAATGCCCTTGCAGAAGGCTTCCATGGCCTCCTTGCTCCCCAGCTCCACCGCCTGGATGATGTCGTGCCGGGGTTCCGCTGCGCTAGGGACGCAGGCAAAGCCCAGGGGCTCATAGAGATTGGCGGCAAAGATGGCGCCCTTTTCCGCGCCGGCCACCACCGTGGGCGCCAGGAACAGGCCCTGGTACAGCGCCGGGAGCAATCCCAGATTGGCCCCCACCTCCTGGCCTAAGCCCGGAGCGGAGAGCCGATAGGCGCAGCGGCGGACGCAATTTTCCGTTCCGCAGATGTAGCCCCCGATGGGGGCCAGTCCGCCGCCGGGATTTTTAATGAGGGACCCCACCACCATGTCCGCCCCCACGTCGGAGGGTTCCAGCGTCTCCACAAATTCGCCGTAGCAGTTGTCCACCATGCAGATCAGGTCCTTCTTGATCCCCTTGACAAAAGCGATCAGCTCCCCAATCTGCTGGACAGAAAAGGAGGGCCGGGTGGCGTAGCCCTTGGACCGCTGAATGGTAATGAGCTTGGTCTTTTCCCCAATGGCGGCCCGGATGCCGTCAAAATCAAAGCCGCCGTCCGGCAGGAGGTCTACCTGGCGGTAGGTGACCCCGTACTCTGCCAGGGAGCAGGGGCTCTCTCGAATGCCAATGACCTCCTGCAAGGTGTCGTAGGGCGCGCCGACGGGGGAGAGCAGTTCGTCCCCCGGCAGGAGGTTGGCAGACAGGGCCAGGGCCAGGGCGTGGGTGCCGCAGGTGATCTGGGGCCGCACCAGGGCGGCCTGGGTGTGGAACACGTCGGCGTAGACCCGTTCCAGGGTGTCCCGGCCCACGTCGTCGTAGCCGTAGCCGGTGGTGGCGGCGAAGCAGGCGGCGCTGACCCGGTTTTTCTGCATGGCATGGAGGACCTTGCCCTGATTGTACTCCGCGATCTCATCGATGGCCCCGAACCGGTTTTTCAGCCGTTCCAGGGCGGCCTGCCCATAGGCCAAAACGCCCGGGGAGACCCCCAGGGTGCCGTACATTTCCGTCAAATCCATGTTGAACCTCTCAAAAGGAATCTCCCGGAAGCGGCGCTTCCGGGAGACATTCGATCAAGCGTACTTGGCCGTGCTGACCTTCACGCCGGGGCCCATGGTGGAGGCCACGACGCAGGAGCGGATATACTGGCCCTTGGCGGCGGCGGGCTTGGCCTTGATGACGGCCCGCACCAGGGTATCCATGTTCTCCGCCAGCTTCTCGGTGCCGAAGGAAACCTTGCCGATGGGGCAGTGGATGATGTTGGTCTTGTCCAGACGGTACTCCACCTTACCGGCTTTGATCTCCTTGACGGCGGCACCCACATTGGGGGTGACGGTACCGGCCTTGGGGGAGGGCATCAAGCCCTTGGGTCCCAGGATCCGGCCCAGACGGCCCACGATGCCCATCATGTCGGGAGAGGCGACCACCACGTCGAAGTCAAACCAGTTCTCCTTGGTGATCTTCTCCACCAGGTCCATGCCGCCGACATAGTCGGCGCCGGCCTCCTTGGCCTCGTCTACCCGGGCGTCCTTGGTGAACACCAGGACCCGGCGGGTCTTGCCGGTGCCGTTGGGCAGGACCACGGCGCCACGGACCTGCTGGTCAGCGTGACGGGAGTCCACGCCCAGCTTGATGTGGATCTCCACAGTCTCGTCAAACTTGGCCTTGGCGCCCTGGATCACCAGGCCCAGGGCCTCGTTGGGATCATATTGAACGGAGCGGTCGATCAGCTTCGCGCTCTCCTTATACTTTTTACCTCTAAACACTTATTTTATCCTCCTTATCGTGGTAATGCGGAAAAATCCTCCCACAAATTCCGGGAAAACCCGTGCGGTCGATCAGTCGGCGACGACGATGCCCATGGACCGGCAGGTACCGGCGACCTGGCTCTCGGCGGCCTCCAGAGAGGTCACGTTCAGGTCGGGCAGCTTGGTCTTGGCGATCTCGGTGATCTGCGCCTTGGTGATGGTGCCCACCTTGGTCTTATTGGGAACGCCGGAGCCCTTGTCCAAGCCGAGGGTCTTCAAAATGAGCAGGGGAGTCGGAGGCGTTTTGGTGATGAAGGTGAAGCTGCGGTCGGAGTAAACGGTGATGACCACGGGGATCTTGTAGCCTTCCTGATCCTTGGTCCGGGCGTTGAACTCCTTGATAAAAGCGGCGATATTCACGCCGTGCTGGCCAAGAGCCGGGCCCACGGGGGGAGAAGCGGTGGCCTTGGCCGCGTTGATCTGTAATTTAATGATACCAGTAACTTTCTGTGCCATAATAAGCACCTCCTGAATAAAAGTGGTAAATTTCGGGGCGAAGCCCCTCCCACGGCCGGATCTCCGGCCCAAAAGTCATCAGACCGAGGCGGGTTCCACCTGATCCAGCTCAAATTCTACGGGGGTTTCCCGCCCAAACATGGAGACGATCACGGTGACGCTGTTCTTTTCCAGCTCCACGGTCTCCACCGTGCCGGTAAAGGAGGTCAGCGGCCCGTCCAAGATCCGCACGGTGTCGCCCACCTTATAGTTCACCACGATCTGCTTCTTCTCCACGCCCATCTGGTAGACCTCATCCTCGGTCAGGGGGATGGCGTCGTTGTTGGAGGTCCCCACAAATCCGGTGACGCCCCGGACGTTCCGAATGATGTGCCAGGTGTCGTCGCTGTACACCATCTTTACCAGCACATAGCCGGGGAACACCTTCCGGTCATAGGTCTTGCTGACGCCGGCGTCGGTGATCTCCGTAACGGTCTCCAGGGGAATGGACACGGCCAGGATCTGATCCTGGAGCTGGCGGCTCTCCACCGTCTTTTCAATGGTGGCCTTTACCGTGTTTTCATAGCCGGAATAGGTATGGACCACATACCATTTCGCAGTTTCCGCCATGATCCGCCGCCTTAGTGGAACAGTCCGATCAGGGCGTCGATGCCAACCTGGGCCACAAAGTCAAACACCCAAATGAACGCGCCGACAAACACGACGCAGGCGGCCACGATGCCGGTGTTCTTCATCACCTGGGGGAAGGTGGGCCAGACGACCTTTTTCAGCTCGCTGCGCAGTTCCCGGAAATACCGGCGAACCCGGCCCCAGGTACGCACGAACCAGTTTTCCTTCTTGGTTTCAGCCATTTTTGGACCTCCTTACTTCGTCTCGCTGTGTACGGTGTGCTTCCTGCAGAAGGGACAGTACTTCTTCATTTCGAGACGGTCAGGGTCGTTCTTCTTGTTTTTCATGGTATTGTAGTTTCTTTGCTTGCACTCAGAGCATCTCATAGTGACTTTTACGCGCATATCGGCACCTCCTTAATTGCCTCCCTGGTTTGCCCCGGCTAGTAGAAAATTTAGGAAGCGGCCAATACCGTCGCCGCCCCGGGGCCGAAAATGGGCGCACAAAAAAAGCCCTTTTCACAGGTGAAATCATTCTATCATAAACTTTCTTCCAAGTCAACAAATTTTTTCTTTCATTTTCCGGATTTTTCCCGTATAATAGAGGAAAAGATGAAAAGAAAGGGCGATTGATGATGCGTATCATGGCCATCGACCTGGGAGACGCCCGCACCGGCGTGGCGATCTCCGATCTGCTTTGCTCCATCACCGGCTCCACCGCCGTGGTGCCCAGCTATAACGAGGAAAAAGCGCTGGCGGAGATCTGCCGGATGGCCCGGGAAAACGGGGTAGGGCAGATCGTGGTGGGCCTCCCTAAAAATATGGACGGCACCGAGGGACCCCGGGCGGAAAAATGCCGGGCCTTCGCGGCCCGGCTGGAGGAGGCCTCTGGCATCCCCGTGGCGATGTGGGACGAGCGGCGTACCACGGTGGAGGCCCATAATATCCTGTCCCAGCACAATTATCATGGGAAAAAGCGGAAGAACACGGTGGACGCGGTGGCGGCCAGCCTGATTTTGGAGGGCTATCTTGCCTTCCGGGGCCGGTAAAACAGCTCCCGCAGGCCGGTGACCAGCAGCAGAGCGCCGAAAAGCCGCTTCAGCCCCTCCGGCTCCATCCAGGTCCCCACCCAGACGAACAGGGCCGCGGCGGCGCAGCCGGCCGCCGCGGCGGGGAGGACCTTTTTCAGGGGCAGCGTTCCCTGCTTCCACCTGAACAGGCAGGCGATCACAGCGGAGGGCACGAAAAACATCAAATTGATCCCTCGGGCGGCCAGGGGTTCCATCCCCAGCACCAGGGTCAGCCAGAGGATCAGCAGACTTCCGCCGCCCACACCCAGGCCGGAGAGGAAGCCCAGCACGGCGCCTACCGGCACCGCCACATACCAGGCGCTCAGCATAGGTAGCGCACCCCGCCCCAGAGGATCAGCAGCCCCAGGCCCCGGTGAAGCCAGAGCGTGGGGATCTTTTTCCCCAGCAGGCCGGTAAGGATCCCGCCCAAAACGCTGCCCGCCAGATAGGGCAGCGCTTCTCCCCAGGGAAGGGGGCCATTCATGGCCATGGCGCCCAGGGAGACCAGGCAGACCGGAAGGATCACGGATACCGAGGCGGGGAAGACCTCCTCCTCCTTTAAATCGGTGAGCAGGGTCAGCAATGGCACCAGCACCATCCCGCCTCCGGCGCCGAAAAGACCGTTGACCGCTCCCGCCGCCGATCCTGCCAAAATCGGGCCCAGGGTGTGTTTCTTGTCCATAAAAATCGCCTCCCAGGGGATTTTTTGCCCTGGGAGGCGAAATTATACCTGCTTTGGATTACTGGCCGTTGGAAAGGACCATGCTACGGCTTAAGCGGGAGGTGTCCCCATTGGTGACGGTGACATTATCCTCCAGGCCGCTGAGCCACTCGTTCATATCGGTGCTGCGCAGGGATTCGATGATCATGTAGTCCCGGTAGTCATGCTCCCCGGCGGCCACATAGTACATCACATGGTAGCCGTATTCGGATTCCACGATCCCGTTGTCCCCCGGCTGCCGACTCTCGTCAAAGAGCCAGTCGTTGAAGGGCTCCACAGTCATGCCTTCGTAGATGTCCGCAATCAGGCCGCCGTTGGAGGCGGAGCTGTCGCTGGATTCCGTGGCTGCCAGCGCCGCAAAGCTATCTTCCGTGGCTTCGCCGTCTTTCCACTGCTGATAGATCTCCTCCGCCTTTTCCTTGGCAGCCTGCTTTTCCTCGTCGGAATAGGTGCTGCTGGTGTCGGAGCTGTCCTCATGGGCAAAGGGGATCAGAATGTGCCGCACGTCGGCCATACGGATCCGGTTGTCGGAGCGCTCCTGGAACAGGACCACGGTGTAGCCGGTGGTGGTGGTCACTTCCTCCCCGTCCTGGGTAGAGGTAGAGGTGACGGGAAATACCTCCATGTCCCCGGGCTGGCGGCTCTCGTCCAGCACCCAGTCGTGATAGACGGCGGAGGTGCTGATCTGGCTGGAGAAGTACCGGTTGGCCTTGGTGGAGGCGGCGTTTTCCTTGTCCTTGTTGATGTCCATGGTGGCAATGGCCTTATCCAGAAGGGTCGCGTCCTTTGCCTCCAGCAGCTTCCGGGCCGCTTCCTCGGCGGCGGCTAACGCCTCGGCGCGCTGCTCGTCGGTAAAGGTGACGGCACCGCTCTCGGTATCCACATCGCCGTTGGGCAGGAAGCTGGAAACGGGGACGGTATAATAGGCGTAGGTGTAGGAATTGAAGTCCTGGGCGTGCTCCTCGTCGTAGGCGGCGATCCGCTCGGCGTCAAATGTCAGGTCCTCATTGTACTGGGCCTGATAGGCGCTTGCCAGCGCCATGTCCTCCAGGTAAGCACGGAAGGATTCCAGGCTCGCGCCGGGGCCGTAGGAACTCTTCAGGTAGGCCTGGGCGTTGGAAAAGCCCAGGTAGGTGGCGTAAGAATTCAAATTATTCATCTGGCTGTCGACGGCGGCGACGCTTTCCTCCGGCAGGGTGAAGCCCTTGGCCTTCGCCTCCTTGCAGATGGCGTAGGTCTGCTTGGCGTTGTTGATGGCCAAATTGGCATAGTGATCCGCCCAGGTCTCATTTCCCGTGATGTAGTCCTGCTGGTCCAGAGGCTTGGTGGTGTCCAGACCCAGATACGCCATGTAAGCGTCGGCATACCCGCCGCTGGAGCTGTAGGCGTCATTATAGTCCCCAACCACCGCGTCAATAAAGTAGTAGTTCAGATCGGCGGCGGAGAGCTTCTTTCCGTCGTCAAAGGTCACGGCAACGGTATTCCGCTCCAGAATGCCGGAGCTCTGGAACCACCGGTTGATCAGCACGCCTGCGGCGACGACCACCGCTAGGATCACCACGGTTACAAAGATCCAGGTGTAGATCTTAACGGTCGTGGCCTCCTTGCGGGCCTGCTTCTGCCGTTCGGTCATCCCGGCAGTCTGCTCTTTCCGCAGTTTTTTCTTATCGGATGCGCTCATGTGAATCAAACCCTCTCATTGAATTGGCGGCAGAAAACAACGCCGCCGGACATAGTCTTGGATATTATAACGGATTTTTCCCCAGGTTTCAAGAGGCCTGACCCATTTTCTGAAAAAAATTACCGAAGAAAACATGGGGAGCCGAAGCTCCCCATGCCTGATCCCGCTGTGGCCGTGTGCATCCAATTATGACCTGCACAGAAAGGCAGGTGGGTCGCCGCTCACAACCTTCTCTGCTCCCAACGTCCACCTATCGTCAAAGCGTAGGCGGGAGGTCTGCAATCCGGCAGGGAAGTCAAGCGTCCCGTATAAATGATGTGGGTCCAAAAGGACACAGCACGCACCCAGCAGGAGATACGCGGAAGGAATCAGGACTCCTCCGGGTCCTCCTCGTCGTAAAGCTGCTCCATGATCAAATCGTACACGGTCTGGAGCTCCTGTTCGTCCTCGATGGCGCACAGGATCGGCTCCCCGTCCTCCTCCACGGATTTGAGGATGCTCACCTCCACGTCCTGGTCCTCGTCGCTGTCGGCGGGGGTCACGGCCAGGTAGGTAAAGCCGTTGTATTCAATGCTGGACAGCACCTCCAGCTCATACTCCGTCCCGTCCTCGTCCACGATGGTCATATAATCGGAACCATATTCATCTGCCATGGAAGCGCCTCCTTCTTATCTCAGGTTGCTCTTATTGTAACCGTTTCCAAAGATAAAATCAAGTGGAAAACGGTAATTTGGTGATTTTGACAGGAATTTGGGAGTTATGACAAAAAATCTTCCAAAATTCTGTTCAGCTCGCTGGAATTTTCAATGGTAATGCCTTCCTTCAGGGCCTTCTGATCCGCCGCGGGCAGCATGTTCGCCGGAATGGGGAATATCTCTACCGGCTGGGCCTGCCCGTCCTTCCACAGAGCGATCCGTCCGTCCTGAATCCCCAGAAGAAACCCCAGGGAGAGGGCCAGCGCGCAAAAATAAGTTGTTCTCATGTCCGTTCCTCCCTTCCGGGATAGTATTTCCCGGACTTGGTCATTATATTTTTAATCTTTCTTCATAATTTGGGGGTTTCGTTTCTTGACTGGGTATGCTATAATCATAAAAGCGCCGGATTCCGGCGAATTATTCCAAAACCATTCGACCTGCCGCCAAACGGCAAGGAGGTATGAGATATGAGCGAGAAATTCCCCCGCAAGGCCAAACCGCCCCGCCAAGACTGGCAGCCCGCCTGGCCCCTTCAGGTGGCCTACCGGATCTGGATGTTTGTGTTCGGCACGTTCAAGCTGGCTTTGGGAGCGGCCTTCACGGTGCTGATCATCGTGGGCATTTGCGGGCTGGTCCTGCTGGGCGCCATGGCGGACTATGTGGCGGACGATATCCTGCCCACCGCCAACGACGTGATCCTGGAAGACGAGGCCATCGATCAGCCCTCCACCTTTTATTATGTGGACAGCGACGGGGAAATTCAAATCCTGCAGGAGCTGTATGCCGCGTCCAGTCAGAAATCCGTCGCCCTGGAAGATGTGCCGGAGGATCTGATCCATGCCGCCGTCGCCATTGAGGATAAGCGGTTTTACCAGCACCAGGGCGTGGATTGGTTCCGTACCGTCAAATCCTTTGTCCAAATTTTTATGGGGGACGCCTCCGAGGGCGGCTCCACCATCACCCAGCAGCTGGTGAAGAACAACACCGGGGACGACAGCGCCACGGTCCAGCGGAAGCTCCTGGAGATCTGCCGGGCCTCCCTGCTGGAGCGGCGCTATCACAAGGACGTGATTTTGGAGCACTATCTGAACATCATTTATCTGAGCCAGGGCTGCAAGGGCGTGGGCAGCGCGGCAAAGACCTACTTCGGCAAGGAAGTGCAGAAGCTGACCCTGGCGGAGTGCGCGACGCTGATCTCCATCACCAATAACCCCTGGCAGTACGATCCCTACGAGAACCCTCGGGACAACCGGGAGCGGCGGAACCTGGTCCTGAGCGAAATGCTGGACCAGGGCTGGATCACCCAGGAGGAGTATGATCAGGCTTCCGCGGAGGAGATCGTCTCCAAAACCGTGCTGGACCGACTGTACAACGATGATGAGATCACCCCCGAGGAGGCGGAAGCTATCCGTAACCGGGGCCTGATCTATGAGACCGTGCTGGATGACATCCTGGCGGACCTGGTAGTGACCCAGGAGGAGTACGACCGGGTCCTAAAGGACAACCTGGTTCTGAAAAGCAAAATTGATTTGGAAGACCGCTGGGCCAGATGCCCCAACCCGGACTGCGGCTATCAGGAGGTGGTGGGCACCCTCCGGCAGGAGGGCGACCGCTATTACTGTCCCAACTGCGGCACGGAGATCCAGGTGATCACCGACGCCTCCGAGGATGTTTACTCCTGGTTTACCGATACGGTCCTGGAGGACGTGGCCCACGCCCTGGCGGACCGGGCGGGCCGTGCCTGGGACGACAACACTCGGGACGAGTATGTGGCCTTCCTGGGCCGGGCGGGTTACAGCATCTACACCACCATCGATATGGACGTGCAGCGGGCCATCGACGCGGTATATGAGGATCTGAGCCAGATCCCCACCACGCGGAGCGGTCAGCAGCTCCAGTCCGGTATCGTGGTGATCGACAACGTGACAGGTGATATCGTGGGCATTGCCGGCGGCGTAGGCCAGAAGCTGGAATTTGACGCCTGGAACCGGGCGGTGGACGCCAGCCTGCAGACCGGTTCCGCCATCAAGCCTCTGACCGTCTATTCTCCCGGCTTTGAGCAGGGGACCCTGTCCCCGGCCACGGTTTTGCGGGACTTGCCCCAAACCTATGGGGAGAACGGCAGCGATCCCTTCCCCCTGAACGACGTCATGTGGTATGGCAAGTCCCGAACGGTCTATGAGGCCGTCCAGGAATCCGTCAACGCCTGCGCGGTGAATGCGGTGGAGCGCATCGGCCTGCGGTACAGCTTTGATTTCGGCAGGGACCGGTTTGGCCTGTCCGGCCTGCTGGAATTTGAGGACTACGGCGACGGCAGCGGCCGGGGCAGTTCCGACATCGGCTACGCCCCCCTGGGACTGGGCGCGCTGACCTACGGTCTGTCCGTCCGAGAGATGGCCACCGCCTACGCCACCTTTGCCAACAACGGCGTCTACCGCCAGAGCAGGACCTTTACCAAGGTCTACGACCGGGACGGCAATCTGATCCTGGACAATACCCAGGAGGCCCGGCAGGTCCTCAGCGCCAAGACCGTCAATTATATGAATTACTGCCTGCGCAGCGTGGTGGTCAACGGCACCGGCTCCCTGGCGGCGTGGCCCGGCATGGAGCTCTACGGTAAAACCGGCTCCTCCGCCGCGTTTAAGGACCGGTGGTTCTGCGGCTTCACCGCGCACTATTCCGCCGCGGTCTGGAGCGGCTACGACTGGCCCGAGACCATCAGCGTCACCGGCAACGGCTCCTCCAATCCCTCCTGCGACCTGTTCCGGAAGGTGATGGAGCCGATCCACGAGGGGCTGGAATCGGAAAGTCTCTATTCTACCTCCGGGATGCAGTGGGTGACGGTGTGCCTGGATTCCGGCAAGCTGGCTACCGACGCCTGCAGGAACGACGTCCGGTCGGAGGAACACAGCCGGGTGGCCACGGTACTTTGCTATCCCGAGGATGTGCCCTACGAGTCCTGTGACCTCCATGTGATGGTGGACTGGTGTACCGTGGGCGGCGGCGTTGCCACCGCCGGGTGCCGCGCCGCTGGCCATGTGGAACAGCGGGGCCTGCTGAAAATGACCCTGGAGGAAATGGACGAGCTTCGGGCCGCCAAGGACTACAACCTGCGAGATTGGTTCCTGGAGGACGACTACGTCTATTTGGTGGACGAGAACGGCCAGCCCGGCCACTATGAGGGCTTCTACGGTCAGGCCAACCGGGGCGTGGACGCGCCCTATCTCATGTGCCCGATCCATGGGAACGGATATATTCCCTCTGATCCGCAGGATCCTTCCAATCCCAGTTTCCCCTGGTGGGAGAACACGCCGAATCCCTCTTCTCCGGCAGAATCCAACCCCACGCCTAATCCGGCGCCATCCAGCCCCACGCCCTCCGCGCCGGAGAACCCGACGCCCGTGCCCAGCAGCCTTCCGACGCCGTCTGAGAACCGTCCGGCTCCCTCCGGCACCGTGCCGCCCTGGGCGGGGGAGTGAGGAAGCGCTATGGCCTTTGTTTCAGACCAATGGAAGGACTACGCCCTGCTGGACGCCTCCGATGGAGAGCGCCTGGAGCGCTGGGGCAGCAAGATCCTGGTGCGTCCGGATCCCCAGGTGATCTGGCAGACGCCCAAGCGCCATCCCGGCTGGCGGAGCTTTGACGCGAAATATTTCCGCTCCTCCGCCGGCGGGGGCCGCTGGTCGGAGAACAGCCTGCCGGAGCGGTGGCAGATCCGATACCGGGACTACCTGGTATTCAATGTCAAGCCTATGAATTTCAAGCACACCGGGGTGTTCCCCGAGCAGGCCGCCAACTGGGATTTTATCCGGGAGAAGGTGGCCGCCGCCGGGAGGAGCGTGCGGGTGCTGAACCTGTTCGCTTACTCCGGCGGGGCGACCCTGGCCGCCGCCGCCGGCGGGGCGGAGGTGTACCATGTGGACGCGGCGAAGGGCATGGTGGCCTGGGCCAAGGAAAATGCCCAGTCCTCCGGCCTGGGGGACCGGCCCATCCACTATATCGTAGACGACTGCGGAAAATTCGTGCAGCGGGAACTGCGCCGGGGGCGGAAATATGACGGCATTGTCATGGACCCGCCCAGCTACGGCCGGGGCCCCAGCGGCGAGATCTGGAAAATGGAGAGCAGCTTCTATCCATTCCTCCAGGAGACCGCCAAGCTGCTGTCGGACCGGCCCCTTTTTGTGATCATCAATTCCTATACCACCGGCCTGGCGCCCTCCGCCGTGGGATACGCGGCGGACACGGTGCTGGTCCCCAGGTTTGGGGGCCGCACCCATGTGGGAGAGCTGGGACTACCCGTGGAGTCTTCCGGCCTGGTGCTGCCCTGCGGGGCGACGGGCCGCTGGACCCCCTGACAGGAGGATCGCTTTGGAATCAGCCGTCGAGGTAAAGAACCTCTGTTTTACCTATCCGGGCGTGGAGGACACGCCCGGCGTTGCCGTATTTAACGGACTGAGCCTGACCGTGGAGGAAGGGGACTTCGTGGCGGTGCTGGGCGGTAACGGCAGCGGAAAATCCACCCTTGCCAAGCACTTCAACGCCATATTGCTTCCCTCCGGCGGCACGGTCTGGGTCTGCGGCCTGGACACCGCCAAGGAGGAGAATCTGATCCCCATCCGCCGTCAGGTGGGCATGGTTTTCCAAAACCCGGACAACCAGATCGTCGCCAACGTGGTGGAGGAGGACGTGGCCTTCGGCCCGGAAAATTTGGGAATTCCCAGCGGCGAAATTCGACAGCGGGTGGATTCCGCTCTGGAAAATGTGGGCATGTATGCCTACCGGCTCCATGCGCCCCACCTGCTCTCCGGCGGGCAGAAGCAACGGGTCGCCATCGCCGGGATCTTGGCCATGGCACCTCGGTGCGTGGTGTTGGACGAGCCCACCGCCATGCTGGACCCCAAGGGCCGCCGGGAGGTGCTGGACACGGTACTCCGGCTGAACCGGGAGCAGGGGATCACCGTGATCCTCATTACCCACCACATGGACGAGGCCGCGAAGGCGAAGCGGGTGGTGGTTCTGGACCACGGGCGGATCGCCGCCCAGGGAACGCCCAAAGAGGTGTTTGCCCAGGTGGAGCTGCTCCACAGCCTGGGGCTGGCCGCGCCGGAGACCGTGGAGCTGTGCAGCGCCCTGAACCGGCAGGGTTTTTCCCTGCCGCTGGACCGGCTGGACGCCCAGAGCTGCGCCCAGGCCATTTTCGACGCCATTTCCGGGGAGGAAAAAACGTGACGCCACTGTTGGAAGTAGATCATATCAGCTATACTTACAGCGCCGGGACGCCCTTTGCCCACAAGGCCCTGGATGACGTGTCATTCCAGATCCACGCGGGGGAGTTCATCGGCGTCATTGGACATACCGGCTCGGGGAAATCCACCCTGATGCAGCATCTCAACGGCCTGCTGAAGCCCGACGAGGGCCAGATCCTTCTGGGGGGCCAGGATATCTGGTCGGACAAAAAATTCACCCGGGCGTGCCGCTTCCGGGTGGGGCTGGTGTTCCAGTACCCGGAGTACCAGCTCTTTGAGGAGACGGTCTACGCCGATATCGCCTTCGGCCCCAAAAACATGGGTCTGGACGAAAACGAGGTAGACCGCCGGGTCCGGGAGGCGGCGGGCTTTGTGGGCATCACCGAGCAGCAGCTGAAGGCCTCGCCCTTTGACCTCTCCGGGGGCCAGAAGCGCCGGGCGGCCATTGCCGGCATCGTTGCCATGGAGCCGGAGCTGCTGATTCTGGACGAGCCCACCGCAGGCCTGGATCCCCGGGGCCGGGAGGAGATCCTGGACAATATCCAGGCCTACCGCCAGGCCAAAAACGCCACCATTATGATGGTGACCCACTCCATGAACGACGTGGCCCGCCTGGCGGACCGGCTGCTGGTCATGAGCGGCTCCCGTCTGGTGCTGGACGGCACCCCGGAGGAGATCTTCGCCAATGCTCAGTCCTTGGTGGATATGGGTCTGGATGTGCCCGAGGTCACCCGGGTATTCCTGGCCCTGGAAAAGATGGGCCTGAAATATCCGGGGGTCTATACCATGGAGCAGGCGGTCCGCGCCCTGACGCAGAGGAAGGGAGGCGGCGGCCATGCTTAAAGACATCACCCTGGGCCAGTATTTCCCGGGCAATTCCGTGATCCACCGCTTAGACCCCAGAACCAAGTTGATCCTGCTGGTGGCCTATATCGCGGCGCTGTTCATTGCCTCCAATTTCCTGTCCTACGCGCTGACGCTGGGGTTTTTGATCATCTGCGTTGCCGTTTCCGGGATCCAGCCCAAGGCCTTTTTCAAGGGCCTGAAGCCACTGATCTTCCTGATGTGCTTCACCGGCATCATGAACCTGTTTTTCTCCAGCGGGGAGACTCTTCTGGTCCATTTCTGGATCATCAATATCTACCTGGAGGGCCTGGTGCGGGCGGTCTTCATGATCCTGCGGCTCTTAGCCCTGATCTGCGCCACCTTCTTGCTCACCTACACCACCTCGCCCATTGCCCTGACGGACGCGCTGGAATCCCTGCTGCGCCCTCTGGGGAAAATCGGCCTGCCGGTCCATGAGCTGGCCATGATCATGTGCATCGCCCTGCGGTTCATCCCCACGCTTTTGGAGGAGACGGACAAGATCATCTCCGCTCAGAAGGCCCGGGGCGCGGATTTTGAGACCGGGAGCCTGATCCAGCGGGTGAAGGCCCTGATCCCCATTCTGGTGCCGCTGTTTATCAGCGCCTTCCGCCGGGCCGATGAGCTGGCCACCGCCATGGAGTGCCGCTGCTACCAGGGCGGGGAGGGCCGCACCAAAATGAAGCAGCTCCGCTATGCCCCGCTGGACTATTGGGCCTTCGGCGTTCTGGCGCTGCTGCTGGCGGCCACCATCACTTTGACCGTGTTCGGACTGTGAGGCGGCCATGCGGAACATTGCCTTGCTGCTGATGTATGAGGGCACCGCCTACCACGGCTGGCAGCGCCAGCAGGGACTTGCCACGGTCCAGGAGACCCTGGAAAAGGCGGTGGCCATGGTCACGGGTGCCCCTGCCCATGTCCGGGGCTGCGGCCGGACCGACGCCGGGGTCCACGCCAAATGCTACTTGGCCAATTTCTACACAGCCTCCACCATTCCCGTGGACCGGCTGCCCTACGCCCTGAACACCCACCTGCCGGCGGATATTGTGGTCACGCGGGCCTTCGAGGTCCACGACGGCTTCAACGCCATTGGCTCCTGCGCAAAGAAGGAGTACACCTACCTGATTTACAATTCCCGGGTCCGGGACCCATTTTATGTAAACCGCGCCTGGTTTTATCCCCGGCATTTGGACGAGGAGGTCCTCACCCAGGCGGCCCAGGAATTTGTGGGCACCCACGATTTCGCCGCGGTCCGCTCCGTGGGAACGGACGTCAAATCCACGGTGCGCACGGTGTATCACTATCAGGTGGAGCGCCGGGGGCAGCTGATCTATCTCCGGGTCTGCGCCAACGGTTTTCTGTACAACATGGCCCGGGCCATGGCGGGCACCATAGTCTACGCGGCGGAGGGGAAGATCCGGCCCCATCAAATCGGAGAAATTCTAGCCCATGGGGACCGCACCGCCGCGGGTCCCACCGTTCCCGCCGGGGGGCTCTATATGACGAGGCTCTGGTATGACGACGGGATCTGCCGCTTTTCCTGCGGGGAACCCATGGGCCTGTGATAAAAAAAGATTCCCTTTTCTTTCGCTTTGTGCTATACTGGCGGAAGAAGTGTATCCCTCAAAGGAGGAATGAATCATGCAGCCTAAAATGTGCAGCAAATGCAGAAAGAACATCGCCGTGGTTTTCGTCACCAAGGTGGAGAACGGCGTGACCATGAACGAGGGCTACTGCCTCAAGTGCGCCCGGAGCCTGGGGATCCCCCAGATCGACGCGGCGGTGAAGCAGATGGGCATCTCTGACGAGGATCTGGACACCCTCAGCGATGAGATGAGCAGTATGTTCGGTCAGAAGGAAGACCAGGAGGAGGACGACGACGTGGCCGAAAGCCAGACCGCCACATTCCCCCTGCTCAACCAGCTTTTCGGCGGCCCCGGCGGCAAGGAGCAGCCCGGCAAGCCGGTCCCCAGGAAGGATCCACCGCCTCAGGAGGATTCCAAGCGCTCCAAGCGCCATAAATTCCTGGACACCTATTGTATGGATCTGACGGGCCGGGCCAAGGCCGGAAAGCTGGACCGGGTCATCGGCCGGGAGGTGGAGACCGAGCGGGTCATCCAGATTCTCAACCGCCGGCAGAAAAATAACCCCTGCCTCATCGGCGAGCCCGGCGTGGGCAAGACCGCCATTGCCGAGGGCCTGGCCCAGCGGATTGCCGCCGGGGATGTGCCCTACAAGCTGCGGGACAAGGAGGTTTTCCTTCTGGATCTGACCGCCCTGGTGGCGGGCACCCAGTTCCGGGGCCAGTTTGAGAGCCGGATGAAGAGCCTGATCGGGGAGATCAAGGAGTGCGGCAACATCATCCTGGTCATTGACGAGGTCCACAATCTGGTGGGCGCCGGGGACGCCGAGGGCTCCATGAACGCCGCCAATATTTTGAAGCCCGCCCTCTCCCGGGGGGAGATCCAGGTCATCGGCGCCACGACCTTCAACGAGTACCGCCGGTATATCGAGAAGGACGCCGCCCTGGAGCGCCGGTTCCAGCCGGTCACCGTGGCGGAGCCCACCATTGAAGAGGCCTGCCAGATCATGCAGGGCATCGCCAAGAGCTACGCCGAGTTCCACGGCGTTTCCATCTCCCCGGAGATTGCCCGGCAGTGCGTCATTCTCTCCGAGCGGTATATCACCGACCGGTTTCTGCCGGACAAGGCCATCGACCTGCTGGACGAGGCCTGCTCCGATGTAAACCTCCGCTCCAAGGAGCTGTCCCAGCTGGCGGAGCTGAAAAAAGAGCGGGACGACTACGAGCTGGAGCTGAAAATGCTCAACGAGGACACCCAGAACCAGCAGTATGAGCGGCTGGCCACCGTCCGCAGCCGGCTCTACCAGCTTTCCGATCAGATCGAAAAGCTGTCCCAGGTGCCGCCGCCCCCGGTGACCATGGAGAACCTGGCCCGGATCATCGAGCTGTGGACGAAAATTCCCGCCAGCAAGATCAAGGCCCAGGAATATGAGCAGCTCCAGGGCCTGGCCGACCGCTTAAAGGAGCATATCGTCGGCCAGGATCAGGCGGTGGAGGCGGTGGCCCGGGCCATTCGCCGGAACCGGGTGGGCATTTCTCCCAAGAAGAAGCCGGTGTCCTTCATTTTTGTGGGCCCCACCGGCGTGGGCAAGACCGAGCTGGTAAAGTGCCTGGCCAGCGACCTGTTTGACTCTGTGGATTCCCTGATCCGGCTGGATATGTCGGAGTATATGGAAAAGCACACCGTCTCCAAGCTCATCGGCTCCCCGCCGGGCTATGTGGGCTATGACGAGGCCGGGCAGCTCACGGAAAAGATCCGCCGCCGGCCCTACAGCGTGGTGCTTTTTGACGAGATCGAGAAGGCCCATCCCGACGTGCTGAACATCCTTTTGCAGGTGCTGGACGACGGGCGGATCACCGACGCCCAGGGCCGGGTGGTGAACTTTGAGAACACCATCATCGTCATGACCTCCAACGCCGGCTCCGAGGGCAGGGTAGGGGGCCTGGGCTTTGGCCGGACCGACCGGGAGCAGACTCAGGAGAAGACCATGCAGGCCCTGCGGGACTTCCTCCGGCCGGAATTTCTGAACCGGGTGGACGAGATCGTGACCTTCAACCACCTGTCGGAGGAGCATTTCCTGGGCATCGCCGATATCATGCTCCGGGAGCTGAAGGAGAGTCTGGAAAACCGGGGCCTGGAGCTGACTTGGGACGATTCTGTCCCCGCAGCCCTGGTGAAGAAGGCCTACTCCGTCACCTACGGCGCCCGGAATCTGCGGCGGACCATCCAGCGGGAGCTGGAGGACCCCATTTCCCAGAAAATTATCGACTCCTTCCAGACGCCCATCCAGGGCATCACCGCCAAGGCCGATAACGGCGAGATCACCATCACCGCGGAGTAAAAGACCAAAAAATAAAGGGCTTTCGAGGTCAAACGCGACTTCGGAAGCCCTTTTTTGTTGGAAAGCACGGGAAAACGCGGCGGTACGCCGGCTAGCGTTTTTATGCCTTCGGCCGGTAGGTCATCGTCAAATATTTGCTTGCCCACCGATCGTCCCAGGCGCCGTATTCGGTGATCCGGCCGCCTTGGTGAAGATCTTCCGCGATCTCCAGGATCACGTCCTTCAGCTCCAGCTTGTCCACAAATTTCCGGGGGATGGCGTCCAGGCCGAGAGCGGCGCCCAGGATATTTCCCGCCACCGCGCCGGTGGAGTCGCTGTCGCCGTCGTGGTTCACGGCGGCGATAATGCCCCGCTCAAAGTCATTCGCGTATTTCAGCGCGCAGTACACGGCGATCGCCAGGGTCTCCTCCGCCACCCAGCCATCTCCCAGCTGCCGGATCGCGTTCAGATCATCCAGATTTTCCGCCGAAAGATCGATGGCTTTCTGAATGAGCGCCAAAAGCGCGTCCATATGCTTCGCCGTTGGGAAGAGCGCCGGCATGGCGTCCATGGCGTCCTTGACGGCGGACAGGATGCTGTCGCCGTCTTCGGAAATTTTCAAGATGATGTGGGTGAGCATGGCGGCTGGAATATACCCAAGCTCGTGCCCGTGGGTCAGCGCCGCGGCAGCGGCCCCAATTCGGTCGATTTCCTCCGGCGCATACCGTGTATCGCAAAAATACAGGCCCACTGGCGCGACCCGCATGATCCCACCGCAGCCCTTGCTGTGATTCAGCGGGTTTTCCATGGTCCCGTTCCCGCCGTGTCCCAGGGCGGACATGCAGGTGATCCCTGGCGCTCTGCAACTAAACATCTCCGGGAGATTGACAAGCCATGAATAGTGCCCATCCTCCGGCAGCGGATAAGGTTCCGTCTGCGTCCGATACCAATCCCGGTAGCTGTAAGCGATATAGCCGGCGTAGTCGCCATTGATGCCCCGGGTCATCCCCCTGGTAGTCCCCAGTAAAAGCCCGGTGGCGGTGAAAAGCGTCATCTGCGTATCGTCGGATATTTCCGCGACGCCATGACTTAACTCATATTCCGTGATGCCGTTTTCGCCATATTGCTGAAATATGGATGAAGCGGGCGAAAACTCGACCGCATATCCAAGGGCGTCTCCGGCCGCGCCGCCGATCAGGCATCCTTTGAATTTATTGATGTCCCGCATGACCATGCTCCTCTCTGTATTACCGGTTCAGGAACCAGTCCTCCACAATATCCCGGTGGGTGATGACGATGTCCAGCGCCCTTGCCTCCTCCCGGGTGAAAAAGGCCAGCTGCCGGGACTCCCGGCTGATGGCAAGCTTAGGCTCCGCCTCCAGCTCCAGCCCGAAGGCCACCACCACCATCCGCCAAACGCTGCCGTCTCGGTAGGCGGCGATCCGCCCCGGCTCGCCGTAGACCTTCAGCCGCTTTAGACTCTGGGGCCGTACCCGCAGGCCCAGCTCCTCGTAGAGTTCCCGGATCATGGCCTCCTCCTCGGTCTCATGGGCCTTGACGCCGCCGCCGGGCAGGCCCCAGGCGCCGCAGTCCCACCGTTTTTCCAGCAGAATGCGGTCCCGGCAGGTGATGACGGCGTTGGCACCCAGATGGGCGCCCCGGGTGGGCTTTGGCGCGTTGGGGTCCCCCCGGTAGAATTGGACAATCTGCATGGCTGCGCCTCCTTTGGCAGGGGATTTCTACCATTATAGGCCCATGGGGCGGCGTTGTCAAACCGAAAATTCCTGGGGCACCGGTTTGGTGACGCCGGTGCGGCGCTCCCGGCTCAATCCGCCGGCCATGTGGCCGGCGGCGTCCCCGGTAAATTGGGCCCGGCGGATGATATCCTCCCCATACCGGTCCCGGAGGGCGTCGATGGCCTCGTCCAGCCGCAGCCGCTTCTCCTGCTGGGCAGGGGAGAGGCCGGAGAACAGGTCGAACTGCTGATAGGGTTCGCCGGACAGCCGCGTGACCTGCACCCCCAGCTGCCGCAGAGGGGTGAAGGTGTCCCAGACCTCGTCGAACACCTGACAGGCGGCCTGGTAGAGAGCCTGGGTGCCGTTGGTGGCGCTTTCCATTTGGGCCTGATGGGAAAAGTGGCCGAAATCCGCCGTCCGCAGGTGGACGGCGACGCACCGCCCGTTTTTTCCGTCCCGGCGCAGGCGCATGGCCACGGTCTCGCAAAGACTCAGCAGCACCCGGTGGGCCTCCTCCCGGGTGGTCACATCCCGGGGAGTGGTGACGGAGTTGCCATAGCCCCTGTTTTCCGGGGCGACGGGGGTCAGGGATTCCGCCCCCCGGCCGTTGGCAAAGTGCCAGAGGGTCTCTCCCGGCTTGCCCAGATGGCGGCGCAGCAGTCTGGGGTCGGCGGCCGCCAGATCTCCAATGGTCCGAATACCGATCCTTTGGAGCTTCCGTTCCGTGGCGCTGCCCACCAAAAACAGCTTCCGCACCTCCAGCGGCCAGAATTTTTCCGGGATCTCCTCGGGGAACAGGGTGTGGACCCGGTTGGGCTTTTCAAAATCCCCGGCAATTTTTGCCAGCAGCTTGTTGGAGGAGACGCCCACGTTCACGGTAAAGCCCAGCTCCTCCCATACCCGGCGGCGCAGGATCTCCGCCGCCGTCCGGGGCGGCCCGAAGAGCCGCTGGGTGCCGGTCATGTCCACCCACGCCTCGTCAATGGAGTACTGCTCCACCACCGGCGAAAACGTCCGCAGCAGGGCGACAAAATGCCGGGAAGCCTGAACGTACAGATGATAGTCCGGCGGGACCACCTTTAAATGGGGGCACTTTTCCAGGGCCTGAAAAAGAGGTTCCCCGGTCTGGATGCCGAATTTTTTCGCCGGGACGCTTTTGGCCAGAATAATGCTGTGGCGGGAGGCCTTATCTCCCGCCACCACCGACGGGATCTCCCGCAGATCTTCCTTCTCGCCTAGGATCTTCACCCGATAGGCGGCGGTCCAGCTTAAAAACGCCGAGTTGGCGTCCACATGAAAAATGACCCGCTCCATTTTTTCCTCCTAGCAGATCCACCGGAGCAGCTGCCAGGCGTGGGAACGGATGAGATAGCGCAGCTCAAAGAGCTGCTCCCGCCCCTCCCGGAAGGCCCGGCAGAGAAAGATCTGGGCCTCAATGCCCACATACTGCACCGGCTTGACGCTGACGATCTCCTGAATATCCACCCGCCGCAGATTGTGCTGCCCATCCTCCAGCTGGAGCCGGAGGGGGCGGAGGGTCCCGTCGGCGGCGCACAGGCAGATCACATCCACGGGGCAAACGGCACTGTCCATGCTCTTCGCCTCCTGACGGGAACATTATAGCACATTTGTTCGATAACGTCAAGCAGAAAATTTTGGTTGTCCTCCCGGCGCCGATCTGCTATAATAAGAAAAACGTGCCGAGAGAAAGAGGGCGCTGCTATGCTGAAATATCCCTGCCTGGTGCTGGATTACGACGATACGGTGGTCCAGAGCGAGGCCACGGTCAACTATCCCTATTTCTGCTACATCCTGGACCAATTCCGCCCCGGGGCGTCTATCACCCTGGCGGAGTACACCCAGGGCTGCTTTTCTCCCGGATTTTCCGGGATGTGCCGGGAGCGGTTTGGCTTTACTGATGAGGAGCTGGCCGAGGAATTTCGGGGCTGGCAGGAATATGTCCGCACCCATATGCCGGAGCCCTTTCCCGGGATCGACCGGGTCATCCGGCGGCAGAAGGAGGCGGGGGGATTGGTGTGTGTGGTGTCCCACTCCTCCAGCGACAACATCCTCCGGCTCTATCAGAGCCGCTTTGGGATCACCCCCGACGCCATCTACGGCTGGGACGTTCCGCCGGAGCAGCGAAAGCCCAGTCCCTTCCCGCTGGAGGACATCATGCGGCGCTTTACGCTGCTCCCGGAGGCGCTGCTGGTGGTGGACGATTTGCTGCCCGGCTGGCAGATGGCCCGGGCCGCTGGGGTTCAGGTCGCCTTCGCCGCCTGGGGCCGGCTGGATTGCCCGGAAATTTTCCTGCAGATGGAGGGAGCCTGCGATTTTTCCTTCCGCAGCCCGAAGGCTTTGGAAAAATTCCTGTTTGACGGCCTTGACAGTTATGGTATAATACATACTAGTCCATCAGAAACATAGTCCATCAGAAAAGGGGGTGCCGCGGACGGAAAAGCAAAGCGTCAAGATCATGGCCCGGAACCGGGAGGCCTACCACGAATATTTTGTGGAGGAGGAGCTGGAGGCGGGCATTGAGCTGTGCGGCACCGAGGTCAAGTCCATCCGGCAGGGCGCGCTGAACCTGAAGGACGCCTGGTGCGGCGTGAAAAACGGGGAAATGCTGGTCAACCAGATGCACATCTCCCCCTATGAGCAGGGGAACATCTTCAACCGGGACCCCACCCGTCCCCGCCGTCTGCTGCTCCACAAGCGGGAAATTATGCGGCTCTACGGCAAGGTCAAGCAGGAGGGCTACGCCCTGATCCCCCTGTCGGTATACTTCAAAGGCAGCCGGGTGAAGGTCAACCTGGGGCTGTGCAAGGGCAAAAAACTCTATGACAAGAGACAGGCCGCCGCGGAAAAGGACGCCCAGCGTCAGATCCAGCGGGCCATGAAGGAGCGATATTGATATGAATCCCACATTCACTATTACCATGGAAAACGGCGGCGTCATCACAGGCGAGCTGTACCCGGACAAGGCGCCCCAGAGCGTTTACAATTTTATTTCCCTGGCCAATAAGGGCTTTTACAACGGCCTGATCTTCCATCGGGTGATCCCCGGCTTCATGATCCAGGGCGGCTGCCCCGAGGGCACCGGCATGGGCGGCCCGGGGTACTGCATCAAGGGCGAGTTTTTCTACAACGGGGTCAAAAACGACCTGCGGCACAAGCGGGGCGTGCTGTCCATGGCCCGGAGCCAGTCCATGAATTCGGCGGGGAGCCAGTTCTTCATCATGCACGACGACGCCAAGCACTTAGACGGCCAGTATGCCGCCTTCGGCAAGGTGACTGGCGGCATGGAGGTGGTGGACACCATCGCCTCGGTTCGGACGGACCGCTCTGACCGTCCTCTGGAGCCGCAGAAGATCGCTTCCATTACCGTGGACACCCACGGCGAAGACTATCCCGAACCCAATAAGCTGCCGGATCCCTACGGCCGCTTTTGAGGAATAGGGGGGCGTACTGGTTTCGACGGGGGTAGGAAGGCCGGAATAGCGGGCCGTGGCGCCTGGCCACGATAAAACGGGCAATTTTTTAAATTTAACTGACAACTCTACTGTTGCAGTGGCTGCCTGATTAGGCTGGCCCATCCGCCCCGGAAGGTCCACGAGCCGGGAACGGGTGTGATCTTAGTGGAGCCCGTGGGTATGGTAAGCTTTGCCCATACCACGCATCATGAAGCTACCAATTCCCGTAGGGTGTTTGTTCCCGCCGGGAAAAGGGAATGTAAATAACAAACTGCGCCCGGAGAGGTTCCCTCCGACTTGCTTTCGGACAGGGGTCCGATTCCCCTCGCCTCCACCAAGAAAGGCCGCCGCAAGGCGGTCTTTTTTGGTGGAGGAAGAAGGGGAATCGGACGATTCAATCCAATCTGCCGGTGGCAGATTGGCCGCCGGGGCTGGACCCGGCGGAACCTCTGTTTTTGCGCGGCAAAAACGGAAAAGATTCCCCCTCGCCTCCACCAAGAAAGGCCGCCGCAAGGCGGTCTTTTTTTGTGGAGGAAGAAGGGGGATCGGACGATTCAATCCAATCTGCCGGTGGCAGATTGGCCGCCGGGGCTCGACCCGGCGGAACCTCTGTTTTTGCGCGGCAAAAACGGAAAAGATTCCCCTCGCCTCCACCAAGAAAGGCCGCCGCAAGGCGGTCTTTTTTGGTGGAGGCGAAAGGGGAATCGGACGATTTGATCCAATCTGCCGGT
>CANQQU010000018.1 GCA_947626085.1 uncultured Oscillospiraceae bacterium | reverse complement strand
GATCAAGGTGGAGGAGGTGCTGCGGAATCAGGAGGGCAAGACCCGCTACGACCTGGGCCGGGAGAAGTTTCTGGAGCGGGTCTGGGCCTGGAAGAACCAGTACGGCAACCGGATCGTGGAGCAGCAGAAAAAGCTGGGCGTCTCCGCCGACTGGGACCGGGCCCGGTTCACCATGGACGAGGGCTGCTCCAAGGCGGTGCGGGAGGTGTTCGTCTCCCTCTACGAAAAGGGCCTGATCTACAAGGGGAACCGGATCATCAACTGGTGCCCCCACTGCGTCACGGCTTTGTCCGACGCGGAGGTGGAGTATGTGGACAAGCCTGACCGACGGCTCCGGCGAGGTGGTGGTGGCCACCACCCGGCCGGAGACCATGCTGGGCGACACCGGCGTCTGCGTCAACCCCAACGACCCCCGGTATACTTCCATCGTGGGCAAGACGGTGACGCTGCCCCTGGTGGGCCGGGAGATCCCGGTGGTGGCCGACGACTACGCCGAGATGGACTTCGGCACCGGCTGCGTGAAGATGACCCCCGCCCACGACCCCAACGACTTCGAGGTGGGCCTGCGGCACAACTTGCCGGTGATCCGGGTGATGGACGACTACGGCCGCATCAACGCCGAGGGCGGGGCCTATGAGGGCCTGGACCGGTACGAGGCCCGAGAAAAGATCGTGGCCGATCTGGAGGCCCAGGGGTATCTGGTGAAGGTGGAGGAGTACTCCCACAACGTGGGCACCTGCTACCGGTGCCACAACGACGTGGAGCCCATCGTCTCCGATCAGTGGTTTGTGAAAATGAAGCCCCTGGCCCAGGAGGCCATCCGGGTGGTCCAGGAGGGGCAGACCAAGTTCGTCCCCGAGCGGTTCAGCAAGACCTACCTCAACTGGATGGAGAACGTCCGGGACTGGTGCATCTCCCGGCAGCTCTGGTGGGGCCATCAGATCCCCGCCTGGACCTGCGACGACTGCGGGCACATCACCGTGTCCCGGGAGGATCCCCAGGTCTGCGAAAAGTGCGGCAGCCGGCACATTCAGCGGGACCCGGATGTGCTGGACACCTGGTTCTCCTCCGCCCTGTGGCCCTTCTCCACCCTGGGCTGGCCGGAGAACACCGAGGATCTCCGGCGGTACTATCCCACGGACGTGCTGGTGACGGGCTACGACATCATCTTCTTCTGGGTGTCCCGGATGATCTTCTCCGGCTGCGCCCACACCGGGCAGACCCCCTTCCACACCGTGCTGATCCACGGCCTGGTCCGGGACGACAAGGGCCGGAAAATGTCCAAGAGCCTGGGCAACGGCATCGACCCGCTGGAAATGATCGACCGCTTCGGCTGCGACGCCCTGCGGCTGAACATGATCATGGGCAACTCCCCGGGAAACGATATGCGCTTCTATGTGGAGCGGACCGAGGCCATGCGGAACTTCGCCAACAAGCTGTGGAACGCCAGCCGGTATGTGCTGATGAACCTGGAGGAGGATGGGGCGTACCCCCTGCCGGAGCGGGAGCGGCTCACCATTGCGGACAAGTGGGTGCTGTCCAAGTTGAACACCCTGATTTCCGAGGTCACGGAGAACTTAGAAAAGTACGAGCTGGGCGTGGCGGTGCAGAAGGTCTACGACTTCGTGTGGGACACCTACTGTGACTGGTATATCGAGCTGACCAAGGCCCGGCTCTACAGCGACGACCCGGCCAAGAAGGAGACCGCCCTGGGGGTGCTGGTGTATGTTTTGGACCAGACCCTGCGGCTGCTCCATCCCTTCATGCCCTTTATCACCGAGGAGATCTGGCAGAGTCTGCCCCACGAGGGCCCGGCGCTGATCGTGGCGTCCTGGCCGGTGTATGACCCGGCCCTGGCCTTCCCCACGGAGGAGGGGCACATGGAGTCGGTGATGAACGCCATCCGGTCCATCCGGAACCGGCGGGCGGAGATGAACGTGCCGCCCTCCAAAAAAGCGGCCCTCTATGTCCTGGCCGCCAATCCCCAGGTGTTTGCCGAGGGGGAGGGTTTCATCCAGCGGCTGGCCTACGCCGACAAGGTGACATTGATCGACGCCGAGCCGGAAAATCTGGACGGCATGGTGTGCTGCGCCACGGCGGACGCCAAGCTCTACATCCCTCTGGGGGACCTGGTGGATGTGGCCAAGGAGCTGGAGCGGGTGGACAAGGAGCTGGAAAAGGCCCGGAAGAACCTGAATAGCCTGGAGGGCAAGCTCTCCAACGAGAAGTTCGTCTCCCGGGCCCCGGAGGCGGTAGTGTCCGCCGAGCGGGAGAAGGCGGAGAAGGCCCGGACCCTGATCGCCCAGCTGGAGCAGAGCCGGCAGGCCCTGGCGGCTCTGACAAACTAAATTTTGGCCCCGGGAAGGGTTCTTCCCGGGGCCGCTTTTCGACGGAACAGGGATGAAATTGGGGTGGGACATTCGGGAATTAGCAATATTGCACAAAAACTAATATTGAAAATTAGCAAGATTAACGAATCGTTTACACTTCGTTCACACATTCCCGGTGGGCGCGGCGTATAATGTGCGGCGTCGGAGGGAAAGGCCCCCCGGCAATCCCAATTAGGAGGCGATTATAATGTCCGCTTTGACGTACATGTTCCGTTACAAGAACACGCTGCCCAAGGAAGAGAAGCAGGGCTTCTTCAAGCGCCTTGTAGAGCTTCTGGCGGTCATTACCGGGAAGTAATTCCCTAAACAAAACAAAAACGAGGCCGCGTCCGGTGACAAGCCGGCTGCGGCCCTATTTTTTTGCCTTCGCCGCCTTCCGACAGCATTTCCGGGGGCGGCATTCTTATACTGGTCTTGAGAAAACACAAAGGAGGCTTTGCCATGCAATTCACCAGTTTTCTCCAGGATGGCCGCCTGACCGTGGCCCTCACTGGGGAGATCGACCACCACCGAGCCAAAAGCTACATTCAGGCCATCGCCGCCAAAATCGAGGCTTACGCCCCGGCGGTGTGCGTTTTGGACTTCCAGGAGGTGAGCTTCGTGGACTCCTCCGGCATCGCCGTGGTGATCAACGCCCTGCGGCAGATGAGCCGTATGGGGGGAAAGCTGCTGGTCACCGGCCTGCGGGAGCAGCCCATGAAGGTGTTCCGGGCGTCCGGCATTGAAAAAATCGTGGACATCAAGGAGGCAGTGAAATGAAATTTGACAACTACATGATCCTGGAATTCCCCAGCCGCTCCGCCAACGAGGCCTTTGCCCGTTCCGCCGTGGCCTGCTTCGCCGCCCAGCTGGATCCCACCATGGAGGAGCTGGGGGACATCCGCACCGCCGTCTCCGAGGCGGTGACCAACTGCATCGTCCACGCCTATCCCCAGGAGCTGGGCACGGTCATGCTCCGCTGCAGGATCCTGAAGGACAACGTGCTGGACATTGTGGTGAAGGATAAAGGCGTGGGCATCCCCGACGTGGACAAGGCCAGGATGCCCATGTTCACCACCGGCGGCGCAGAGCGCAGCGGCATGGGTTTCACCATTATGGAGAGCTTCATGACCAGCATCTCCGTGACGTCCGAGCCGGGGAAGGGAACCACCGTCCATATGCGCCGGAAGCTCCAGCGGCGGCAATGAGCCGCATTGAGGAGCTGATCGCCCGGAGCCAGGCGGGGGACCGGGACGCGGGGGAGGCCCTGGTCACGGAAAACGCCGGGCTGATCTGGTCCGTGGCCAGGCGGTTTTTGGGCCGGGGCGCCGAGGCGGAGGATCTGTACCAGCTGGGGTGCCTTGGGTTTTTAAAAGCGGTGGAGGGATTCGATCTGCACTTTGGCACCCAGTTCTCCACCTACGCCGTGCCCAAGATCGCCGGAGAGATCCGCCGCTTTCTCCGGGACGACGGGGCGGTGAAGGTCTCCCGTGGCCTCAAGGAGCGCTCCGCCGCTGTCAAGTCCGTCCGGAATCAGCTGACGGCGGAGCTGTGCCGGGAGCCTACATTGCAGGAGCTGTCGGAGAAAACCGGCCTGACGCCGGAGGAGATCGCCATGGCGGAGGCAGCGACCGCCTGCACCGAGTCCATCCAGAAGGAGACGGGGGAGGACGGCTTCACCCTGGAAAACGTGCTGACCGACACCCAGACCGAGGAGACCATGGTGGAGAAAATCGCCCTGCGGCAAGCCATCGAAAAGCTGCCGGAGCGGGAGCGCACCGTGATCAAGCTCCGGTACTTCCACAGCCTGACCCAGGACCGGGTGGCGAAGGTCCTCTCCGTCAGTCAGGTGCAGGTCTCCCGGATCGAAAAAAAGGCGCTACACCGGCTGCGAGATCTGCTGGCGTGACGAAAAGGAAAATTGGTGGGTTTTGCCTCTTTATTTTTGGCGGAAAATGGAGTAAAATGGAAGCCAATCCAATGTAGGACGGTACCGACATGACAGAAACAGAAAAGCAGCGCTTTGCCGCCGCAAGGCGAAACTATATCGCTTCCCAATTTTCAAATCTGAATCCCATGCAGCTCCAGGCCGCGTTGGCCACCGAGGGGCCGCTGCTGCTGCTGGCGGGGGCCGGCAGCGGAAAAACCACCGTGCTGATCAACCGGATCGCCAACCTGATCCGCTACGGCCGGGCCAGCGATTCTCAGGAGGTCCCGGAGGGGGTAAATGCGGCAGATCTGGCGTTCCTGGAGGGGCTCCGGGAGCCTGTGTGCGAGGAGGACCACCGGAGGGCGGACAACCTCTGCGCCCTGGACCCGGCGGCGCCGTGGAATATTCTGGCCATCACCTTTACCAACAAGGCCGCCAATGAGCTGAAGGAGCGGCTGAGCAAGCGGCTGGGGCCCATGGCCATGGATGTGTGGGCCATGACCTTCCACGCCGCGTGCTGCCGCATCCTCCGGCGGGAGATCACCCGGCTGGGCTACACCGGCAGCTTCACCATCTATGATACCGCGGACTCAGAAAGAGTGATGAAAAACATCATTCGTGATCTGGGGCTGGACGACAAAACCTTCCCCCCACGGTATGTTCTGAACATCATCGGCAAGGAAAAGGACCGGCTGGCCTCCCCGGAGGACCTGCTGGAGCGGGCAAACAGCGCCGGGGACCCACGGGTGCGCCAGATCGCCCGGGCCTATCAGACTTACCAGACCCGGCTGAAGGAAAACAACGCCCTGGATTTTGACGACATCATCTATCAGACGGTGCTGCTGCTGCAGAAGTTCCCGGAGGTGCGGGAATACTACCAGCGGAAGTTTCAATATGTGCTGGTGGACGAGTACCAGGATACCAACCATCTGCAATATCTGCTCACCTCCCTGCTCACCGGCCGGGCGGGAAACCTGTGCGTGGTGGGCGACGACGATCAGAGCATCTACCGGTTCCGAGGGGCCACCATTGAGAACATTCTGAGCTTTGAAAATCAGTATCCGGGAGCCAGGACCATCCGCATGGAGCAGAATTACCGCTCCACCCAGGCCATTCTCAACGCCGCCAACAGCGTGATTGCCCACAATCTGGGCCGGAAGGGCAAGCGCCTCTGGACGGCCAACGATTCGGGAGAGCCGGTAACGGTGTACGAGGCTCCCGACGAGGGGGCTGAGGGAAACTTCGTGGCCGGGCGGATCATCGCCATGTCCAGGGGGAAAAATTATAAGGACTACGCCGTGCTTTACCGCACCAACGCCCAGTCCAACGCCCTGGAATTCGCGTTCAAGCGCAACGGCATCCCCTACCGGGTGATCGGCGGACTGCGGTTCTTCGACCGGGCGGAGATCAAGGACATGCTCTCCTATCTGTGCGTGCTGAACAACCGGGCCGACGACCTGCGGCTGACCCGGATCATCAACAACCCGCCCCGGGGTCTGGGGGCCAAAACCCTGGAAATGGTCCAGAGGCTGGCCCAGGCCGAGGGAAAGAGCGTCTACCATGTGGTGTCCCATCCGGCGGATTACGCCCCGCTGGAGCGCTACCGGGAGAAGCTGGGGGCATTCTCCGCCATGATCGAGTCCCTGGCGGCGCTGCTGGACACCGGGATCAGCCTGCCGGAATTTTACGAGGAGGTCATGGTCCGGACCGGGTATCTGGCCATGCTGGAGGAAAAGCCCACCGAGGAGAATTTGACCCGGCTGGAAAACATCCGAGAGCTGAAATCCAGCATTCAGTCCTATGTCCAGACGGCGGAGGAGCCCAGTCTGGCGGGATTCCTGGAGGAGATCGCCCTGTACACCGACATCGAGCAGTACAACGAAAACGACGACGCCGCGGTGATGATGACCATGCACGCCGCCAAGGGCCTGGAATTTGCCAACGTGTTCCTGGTGGGGTTCGAGGACGGGCTGTTCCCCGGAATGCGGGCCATCGGAGAGCCGGAGGAAATGGAGGAGGAGCGGCGGCTGTGCTATGTCGCCATCACCCGGGCCAAAAGGACCCTGACCATCTCATATGCCCGGCGGCGGATGCTTTATGGACGCACCAGCTCGTCCATGCCCTCCCGGTTTTTGGAGGAGCTGGCAAGTAGCGATGTGCGGCGGATCGGAGGTTATGTAAACCACGAGGCAGAACGCCGGACTCCAATCCATCGGGCGGCACCGCCCAAAACCGGCGCGACCCCCTCGGTGGTTCGATCTTCTACCAAGGCGGCGCCCTATCTTGAGCTGAACAAGGGGGACATGGTGGAGCACACCGCCTTTGGCCGGGGGATGGTGCTCACCGTGCTGAAAATGAACGGCGACGCGCTGCTGGAGATCGCCTTTGACACCGTGGGCACCAAAAAGCTCATGGCCAAGGCGGCCTCGGCCCATATGAAACGGCTGTCATAATTCCTTTCCGGGGGCCATAGGCTCTCCCGGGGGGATGGCAATGAGCCGATGGAAGCGAAAAACCGTTCGGATCCTAGTGCTGGTTCTTCTGCTGCTGGTGGGCGTGCTGGTGCTGTTCCGCAGGCAGTACACAGGGGACATTGTGTCCCTGGCCCAGACCCAGGTGCGCAACTCTACCTCGGATCTGATCAACGACGCCATCAATCAGCAGATCGAGAGCGGAAATATCCAGTACGACCGGATCGTCTACTTTGAAAAGGATCTGGAGGGCCGGATCACCGCCTTGAAAACCAATATGAGCGAGGTAAACCGGCTGAAAACCGAGACTCTAAACCGGATCAACGAGGATATCCTAGCCATGGATTCGGATCAGCTGGGAATCCCCCTGGGAAGCCTGGTGCTGCCGGAGGTGTTTTCCGGCCGGGGGCCGGGGATCCCGGTGGAGATCCTGTCCATCCGCAACTCCGACGCCTCCTTTTCCAGCCGGTTTACGGAGGCGGGGATCAACCAGACGCTGCAGCAGCTGATCATGGAGGTCAGCGTGGATGTGACAGTGCTGGTGCTGGGAAAAACCGACAGCTTTACCGTTACCAGCCAGGTGGTGGTGGCGGAGACCGTGATCGTGGGCCAGGTGCCCAATACATTTTTGCAGACCGGAGGATGACCATGGAAGCGAAAGAGAGAATGGAGGCGCTGTACGTCCAGCTCACGGAGGCCAACCGCCTGTACTATGTGGAGGACGCCCCCACCATGCCGGATTTTGAGTATGACCAGCTGCTGCGGGAGCTGGAGGAGCTGGAGCAGGCCCATCCCGAGCTGGCCCGGGCGGATTCTCCCACCCAGCGGGTGGGGGGCGAGGCTCTGAGCAAATTTGAGAAGGTGACCCACGCGGTGCCGCTGATGAGCCTTCAGGACGTGTTTTCCATGGAAGAGCTGGGAGATTTTCTGGGAAGGATGGAGGAGCTCCGGGAGGGAATGGCCTTCTCCGTGGAGCCCAAGATCGACGGGCTTTCCGTGGCGTTGGAATATGAGAATGGAGTCTTCGTCCGGGGGGCTACCCGGGGCGACGGCGTGGTAGGGGAGGATGTGACGGAGAATCTGAAAACCATCCGCTCCCTGCCCATGAAGATTGTCGGCGCGCCCGCACGGCTGATCCTCCGGGGAGAGGTGTTTTTGTCCAAAAAGCGGTTCGCGGCCCTCAACGCCCGGCAGGAGGCGGAGGGAAAACCCCTGTTCGCCAATCCCCGGAACGCCGCCGCAGGTTCCCTGCGGCAGTTGGATCCCAAGATCGCCGCCAAAAGGGGACTGGATATTTATCTATTCAATGTGCAGCTGGCAGAGGGAATGGAATTTACCAGCCACACAGAATCCCTGGAATATCTGAAGGGCCTGGGGTTTCCGGTGCTTCCCTTTGTCCGGCTGATAAGCCGGAAGGACGTGGAGGAGCAGATCCGCGCCATCGACCGAAATCGGGACAAGCTGATTTGCGACATCGACGGAGCGGTGGTAAAGGTGGATGACCTGGCCCTCCGGGAGGAACTGGGAAGCACCGCCAAATTCCCCCGCTGGGCGGTGGCCTACAAGTACCCGCCTGAGATCAAGGAGACGGTGGTGGAGGAGATTTTGGTGCAGGTGGGCCGCACCGGCGTGCTGACCCCCAAGGCTACTGTGTCCCCAGTGATCCTGGCGGGAACCAGAGTCACCAGCGCCACCCTTCACAATCAGGATTTCATCTCCCAGCGGGACATCCGGGTGGGGGACACGGTGCGCATCCGCAAGGCCGGGGAGATCATCCCGGAAATTTTGGACGTGGTGATGGAAAAGCGGCCGGAGGGGACGGAGTCCTATGTTCTGCCCGACCGGTGCCCCATCTGCGGGGCTGCCACCCAAAAGGACGAGGACGGGGCGTTTCTGCGCTGCACCGGGGTAGAGTGCCCGGCCCAGCTCTCCCGGAACATCGCCCACTTCGTCAGCCGGGACGCCATGGACATCGAGGGCCTGGGGGAGAGCATTGTGGACAAGCTCATTGAAAAGGGCTGTCTCCGCTCCCCGGCGGATATCTACTATCTGACGCTGGAGGACCTGAAGAGCCTGTGGAAAAGCGGGGAGGTGGCCGCCAAGAAGCTGCTCGCCGCCATCGAGGACAGCAAGGCCCAAGATCTGGGGCGGCTGATCTACGCCCTGGGCATCCGCCAGGTGGGGGCAAAGACTGGAAAAGTGCTGGCCCAAGCATTTGGCAGTCTGGACGCGCTGATGGCGGCGGATCGGGAGGCGCTGGTGGAGACCCCGGATGTGGGGGAGATCACCGCCGGGTCCATCGCGGCCTGGTTCGCCCAGCCCCAGTCCAAGCACATGGTGGAGCGGCTCCGGGCCGCGGGCGTGAATTTCCAAAATCTGCGGAAGGTGGCCGACGCCCGGCTGGCGGGGAAGACCATCGTCCTCACAGGGGCCCTGAGCGCCATGACCCGGGAGGAGGCCACGGAGAAAATCGAGCTGCTGGGGGGCAAGGCCGCCGGGTCGGTGTCCAAAAAGACCAGCTTCGTGGTGGCCGGGGAGAACGCCGGTTCCAAGGAGCGGAAGGCCCGGGAGCTGGGGATCCCCATTTTGACAGAAGCGGAATTTATCAAGATGATCGAAGAATAAAACGGCCCGCCCTCTGCGAAAAAGCAGAGGGCGGGATTGCGTCCGCACGGGCGATATCTCCTTGCGCGCGGAAGCGCCGGAATGGACGCCTTGCCTTTAAAGGGAAAAGTCCTCCTCGCCGAATCGGTCAGGGTCCAGGGCCTTGGGCTTGGGCGGAATCCGTTTCAGGGGGTCGTAGCGGAAGCGCCGGCAGGGATCGTCCCCCTGGCGGAGGCCCTTCTTGACGCAGAGAATCGTTCCGTCCTCCAGCTGGGTTCCACGGGCGCAGTACAGGCAGGAGCGGGGCTGTTTGTTCCAATAGCGCATAGCTTGGCCTCCTTTGTCTTTTCCCCATTATACACCCAATGCCTTGGAATTTCCACTGCTTTTTTCATGCTTGGCGAAAAATCGGGGAACGAGGCAGATCGCCGCCAAAATCAGGAGGCTCACCGGCAGAGGAAGGGCCGCTTCCTCCGGGTAGAGGAAGGGCAGGGCAATCTGGGCCAGCAGGAGGCTAAATAGCGTTTGCAGCCCTTTGCCGGGGAGATACCATCCCAGGCCCAGGGAACCAGTGACGGAAACCGTCTGCATTCCCACGCAGAGCCCGCCGAAGGCCAGCAGCCCGGAAAGGATCAGGAACCGAAGGCCCTCCCTGGGGATCTCCGTCAGGGCACAGCAGCCTCCAACCAGCTCCAGCGCCCCCGCCAGAGCCACCTGGGCCGGCGCAGGGAGCAGCCAGAGGCACCAACGGCGGAGGATCGCCAGAATGACCCGGAACAGAATCACCCAGCCGCAGACCGTGGCCATGGCGGAAAGCGCCCGGTTCAGGGCCTGCCGGGGGGAGACGGGCGCGCCGAGGGCCAGAGCCGTCCGGCCCCGCCGCTTCCCAGGCAGAAGACTTGCGGTGAGCAGGGCGGCGGCGATGTGGATCCCCCAGAGGACCCAGGGGGCGGCGGGAGTGGAAAAGCATCCAGCCGTCAAACCGAAGAGGAAGGCGGGCCCGGCGTTACTGCAAAAGCCCAGCATCCGTTCGGCGTCCCGCCGGTTCAAGCGGCCGGACTGGTACGCCTGGGCCACGCAGGCGGCGCCGGTGGGGTAACCGCCCAGAAAACCCACCGCCAGCAGAGACTCCGCCCCCTCCGGCACCCCGCAGAGCCGCCCAAGAGGCCGGAGGAGCGGCAGGGCGGACCCGGCCAGGGTCCCCGTGAGCAGGGCGGACAGAAAGAAAAAGGGAAACAGAGAGGGGATCGCCGCTTGCAGACACAGCGCCAGGCCCTCCCGGGCGCCGGAAAGGGCGGTTTTGGCGTCCAGGATCAGCAAGGCCATGGCACAGGCGGCGAAGACGGCGGCAAGTACGCTTCTTTTTTCCTTCAAGGATCATCACCTCGGAAGAATCTATGGCCCGGCCGGGAAAAAAATCCCAATTTGGGCATATGCTTCTGCCAGGGAGGTGGGGCCATTGCCGGGAAGACAGCTTTTACGGCGGCTTACCGAGGGCATCGATCTGCCCGGAGAATCCCTGCCGGGGCAGCCGCTGGTGGAATTGGCGGGAGATCAACGGGTCTTGATCGAAAATCACATGGGCGTGACGGAATACGGCGCGGACCAGATCCGGGTGCAGGTGCGCTACGGGCAAATTTGCGTCCGCGGCGAAGGAATGGAGCTGGCCCGGATGACCAAGGAGCAGCTGGTCATTGCCGGAAGGATCGACAGCGTGACGCTGATCAGGAGGCGGGGATAATGGGGATTTTTCGTTCGCTGGCAGGCGCTCTGCGGCTGCGGATCACCAGCGCCGATCTGGCGGGAAGCCTTTCGGCGCTGACGAATCTGGGTTCGCCGGTGTATCAGGTGGAGCAGACCGGCCCGCTGACCTTTGAGCTGACCGTTGCCCGGCGGGACTATTCCCGAGTGGCAAAGCTCCTGGAGCGGCGGGGGGAGAAAATGGAGATCCTCCGCCGCCAGGGGGCGTTCTGGGCCTTGGCGGGCCTGAAAAAGAGGCCCGTATTGGTGGGAGGGCTGGCCGCGCTGCTGGCGCTGGCGGTGTTTCTGCCCACCCGGGTGCTGTTCATTCAGGTCCAGGGGAACGAGGCCGTGCCCACCCGGCTGATCATCGAACAGGCCCGGGACTGCGGCATCGGCTTCGGAGCGTCCCGCCGGGAGGTGCGCAGCGAACGGGTGAAGAACCGGCTGCTGGAGGCCATCCCGGAGCTGCAGTGGGCCGGGGTGAATACGGCGGGCTGCGTGGCGGTGATCTCCGTCCGGGAGCGGACCCAGGCGGAGCAGACGGAAAAGCCCTCCATGGGCGTCAGCAGCATTGTGGCGGCCCGGGACGGGGTCATTTCCTCCTGCACAGTACTCCGGGGGAACCAGCTGTGCAAGGTGGGCCAGGCGGTGCAGGCAGGGGAAGTTCTGGTTTCCGGCTATATCGACACCGGTCTGTTTCTCCGGGCGACCCAGGCGGAGGCGGAGGTTTTTGCCCAGACCCAGCGAAAGCTGGAGGCCGTCACCCCCGAAAATTGCCTCCAAAAAGGGGAGGTTGTCCGGGTGGAGAAAAAATACAGCCTGATTTTTGGAAAAAAACAGATAAATTTCTATAATGACAGTGGAATTTTCAGTGGTAGTTGTGATAAAATGTATGCACAGTATCCGCTGACCCTGCCGGGGGGCTTTCAGCTTCCGGTGGCGCTGGCGGTGGAGACCCTGTACTACCGGGAAGCCCAGACCGGGCCGGTGGCGCCCGAGGACGCCCGCGCGCTGCTGGACGCCTTCGCCGGAGATTATCTGCGCAGGCAGATGGTGGCGGGCAGCATTCTGGACCGCCGGGACGATCTGCTTCAAGAGGGAGGCGTTTTTCGCCTGACGGGGGAATACGCCTGTCAGGAGATGATCGGCAGGGTACGCAGCGAGGAGATGATCGAAAGTGGGGAAAATCACTGAAAGAACCGTCAACGCCGAGCGGGTGGAGGATATCATCGCCGTGTTCGGCTCCCTGGACGAAAACCTGCACCGCATCGAGTCCGCCCTGGGCGTGACCATCGGGAACCGGGGCGGAGATCTGAAGGTCTCCGGCGAGGAGGAGGCGGTGGATAAAGCCGTGCGGACGCTGGAAGGGCTGCTGGCCCTGGCCTCCAAGGGGGAGACCATCGACGAGCAGCGGGTGCGCTATCTGATCACCCTGGTTCAGGAGGGAAACGAGGATCAGGTGAACCAGATGGCCCGGGACGTGGTGTGCATCACCGCCAAGGGCAAACCCATCAAGGCCAAGACGGTGGGCCAGCAGAATTATATGAAGGCCATTGGGAAAAACACCGTCACCATCGGCGTGGGCCCCGCCGGCACCGGCAAGACCTACCTGGCGGTGGCGGCGGCGGTGGCCGCCTTCCGGGACCGGACCGTGAACCGGATCATCCTCACCCGGCCGGCGGTGGAGGCGGGAGAGCGGCTGGGCTTTCTGCCTGGGGATCTGCAAAATAAGGTGGACCCCTATCTCCGGCCGCTGTACGACGCCCTGTACGATATGCTGGGGGCGGAGACCTTCCAGAAGTATCAGGAGCGGGGCTCCATCGAGGTGGCCCCCCTGGCTTATATGCGGGGCCGGACCCTGGACGACAGCTTCATCATTTTGGACGAGGCCCAGAACACCACCCGGGAGCAGATGAAGATGTTTCTGACCCGGCTGGGCTTCGGGTCGAAGATCGTCATCACCGGGGACGTGACCCAGATCGATCTGCCGGGGGACAAGGTGTCCGGGCTGAAGGACGCCGTTCGGGTGCTGGAAGGGGTCCGGGACATCGCCATCTGCCGCCTGACCTCCGCCGACGTGGTGCGCCACGCCCTGGTCCAGGAGATCATCAACGCCTATGAGCGGGCGGACAAGCCCCAGGAGCCCAAAAAAGAGAAAAAACAGGTCAGAGGCAGGAGGAAAACGACATGAATCAGGTGAATATCCAGTTCGATGTGTTCACCCTGCGCAAGCCCCAGGTGGAAGGGATCATCCGCTCCTGCGTGGACGCGGTCCTCAGTGCCGAGGGGGTGCCGGTCAGCTGTGAGATCAATGTGCTGGTGACTGATGAGAAGGGCATCCGGGCAGTAAACAAGGCGGGCAGAAACGTGGACGCCCCCACGGATGTGCTGAGCTTTCCCATGTTCGCCCTGACGCCCGGGGCGCTGCCGGAGAGCTGGGAGGCGTATCTGGATCCGGACACCGGGATGTGCCCCCTGGGGGATATGTGTCTGTGCCTGAGCCGTGCGGCAAGCCAGGCCAAGGAGTACGGCCACAGCCTCCGCCGGGAGGTGGGGTATCTGACCATCCACTCCATGCTCCACCTGCTGGGGTATGACCATCTGGACGAGGGGCCGGAAAAGGCCAGGATGCGCGCCAGGGAGGAGGCCATTGCCGCCACCCTCCGGGGCATGGGACGTACATAGAAAAAGGAGCGTGCGCTATGGGACTGAAATATCGGAAGAGCATCAATATTGGGCCCCTGCGGATCAATTTCAGCAAGTCCGGGGTGGGCTTCAGCTTGGGCGTAAAGGGCTTCCGGGTGGGCCGCAGCGCCACCGGGAAGACCAAGGCCACCGTGAGTCTGCCGGGGACGGGGCTGTCCTATGAACAGGATCTGACGGAGCTTGTGGAGCCGGACAAGAAGAAAAAGACGACCAAAAAGAAAAAGTCCGAATCGTGACGAGGTAATGTTATGTCAACTAAAATCGCGCTGATCACCCTCTCCGGCCGGCCCAACGTGGGCAAGTCCACCCTGCTCAACGCCCTGGTGGGGGAGAAGATCGCCATTGTGTCCAACAAGCCCCAGACCACCCGGAACCGGATCCGGGGGGTGCTGACCAGGGGAGATACCCAGTATGTGTTTCTGGACACGCCGGGCTTCCACCGGCCAAGGACCAAGCTGGGAAACTACATGGTGTCCGTGGCCAGGGAGTCCATCGCGGATGTGGACGCCGCCTTCCTGGTGGTGGAGCCGGTGGCCCATGTGGGCCCCCAGGAGGAGGGGCTTCTAGCTCAGATCAAGGCCAGCGGCTGCCCCGCCGTGCTGGTGATCAATAAGATCGACACCGTGGAGAAGGACAAACTGCTGGAGGTGATGGCGGTCTACGCCCAGGCGGCGGACTTTGACGCCATCATCCCCATCTCCGCCAAAACCGGGGATGGTTTGGAGGAGCTGCTGGTCCAGTGCGGAAAGTACGCCCAGGAGAGCCCGTTCCTCTTTCCCGAGGACGCCACCACCGATCAGCCCGAGCGGCAGGTGATGGCGGAGATCATTCGGGAAAAGCTGCTCTGGTGCCTGGACAAGGAGATCCCCCACGGGACGGCGGTGGAGATCGAGCGGTTTTCCCAGCGGGACAACGGCATCATCGATATCGACGCCACCATCTACTGCGAAAAGGCCAGCCACAAGGGGATCATTATCGGCAAGCAGGGGGCCATGCTGAAAAAAATCTCCACCCTGGCCCGGGCGGACTGCGAAAAATTCATGGGCGAGCGGGTCTATTTGACCACCTGGGTGAAGGTCAAGGAGAATTGGCGGGAAAGCGACCGCCTGGTGCGGGGCTTCGGCTACACTGACAAGGATTGAAGGTAAGCATTTTTTTCCAGGACTAATTCCTTCCGCACTGCGAAAGCTATTCCCGGAGGGATGAACATGAACGCACAGGAGCTTTGGCAACTGTTTTGGGAGACCGGCGCGCCGGAGGCGTACCTGATGTACCATCAGGCCAAACGCAGGGAGGAAGACCATGTATTTGACCATCCGGGGACTGGTCCTGCGGATCACGGATTACAATGACCGGGACGCGCTGCTGACCCTGCTCACCGGCAGCCACGGGAAGCTGACGGTGAAGGCCAGGGGCCTGCGCCGCCGGAACAGTCCGCTGGCGGGGGTGTGCCAGCTGCTGACCCTGGGGGAGTTTACCCTGTTTGAATATAAGGGGATGTACACCATCAACGAGGCGGTCCCGGTGGAGCCCTTTCTGGGCCTGCGGAAGGATCTGGAAAGATTAGCGCTGGGGACCTATTTTGCCCAGGCGGCGGAGGTCATGTCCCAGGAGGACCTGCCCAACCCGGAGCTGCTGAGCCTGACGCTGAACTGCCTCCACGCGCTGACGGCCCTTTCGTTGCCGGAGACCATGGTGAAGGCGGTGTTTGAGCTCCGGGGGGCCTGCCTGGCGGGGTATACGCCGGATCTGACGGGCTGCCATGTCTGCGGAAGGCCGGACGCCGACCGATTCGACCTGTCCGCCGGGCATTTGGAGTGCGCCGGGTGCCGGGACGACCGTTCCGGCGGGCTGCGGATGCCCGTCACCCCCGGGGAGCTGGCGGCCATGCGGTATTTGTGCAGCTGCCCGGCGAAGAAGATCTTCTCCTTCCGCATGCCGGAGGAGCGCTGCAAGGGCTTGGCCCGGGTGACGGAGGCGTATCTGGCCACCCAGCTGGAACGGGGCTTTTCCACCCTGGATTTTTACAAATCACTACTTATGGAAGGTATCGGAGATAACCATGTCTGAATTATATCAGCGTTCGCTGCTGAAACTGGAGCTGGACCAGGTTTTGGAACAACTGGCCCAGGGGGCCGGAAGTCAGGAGGGGAAGGCCGCCTGCCGGCAGCTGCGCCCCCAGACCGACCCGGAGGAGGTGCGGCTGCTGCTGGAGCAGACCGACGCCGCCGCCCGCATCTGCCAGGTGAAGGGCAATCCCGCTTTTGACGGGGTAAAGGACGTCACCGCCTCCCTGGAACGGGCGGAGCGGGGCGGCTGCCTTCAGCCGGTAGAGCTGCTCTCCATCGCCGGGGTGCTGCGGTGCGCCCGGTCTGTCAAGAGCTACGACACCGAGGAGGCCACGGTGCTGACGCCGCTGTTCCAGGCCCTGATCCCCAACAAATATCTGGAGGATCGGATCACCGGGGCGATCCTGTCCGAGGAGGAGATCGCCGACACCGCCAGCCCGGCCCTGGCGGACATCCGGCGGCATATGCGCCAGCAGGAGTCCAAAATTCGGGACAGCATGCAAAAGGTCATTTCCTCGCCCGCCTACGCCAAGTTTCTGCGGGAGCCCATCATCACCATTCGCCAGGGGCGGTATGTGGTGCCGGTGAAAAGCGAGTGCAAAGCCGACGTGCCGGGGCTGATCCACGATGTATCCGCCACCGGCTCCACGCTGTTTGTAGAGCCGGTCTCCGCCGTCAACGCCAACAACGCCCTGCGGGAGCTGGAATTGAAGGAAAAGAAGGAGATCGAGCGAATCCTGGCGGAGCTGTCCAACGAGGCGGCGGCCCACCGGGAGGACATCTGCATGAGTTTGGCAATGCTCATCCGGCTGGACGTGATCTTCGCCAAGGCCCGGCTTTCCTTCCAGATGCGGGCATGCCCGCCGGAGATCAACCAGGAGGGCCGGATCGAGCTGAAAAAAGCACGGCACCCGCTGATCGACCCGACGAAGGTGGTGCCGGTGAGTCTGCGGCTGGGGACGGATTTCGACACCATGATCGTCACGGGCCCCAATACCGGCGGTAAAACCGTTACATTGAAAACCGTGGGTCTGCTGACCTTGATGGCGGAGTGCGGCCTCCACATCCCGGCGGGAGAGGGAAGCCAGATCTCCACCTTTGACGCCATTCTGGCGGATATCGGGGACGAGCAGTCCATTGCACAGAGCCTGTCCACCTTTTCCAGCCATATGCGGACCATTGTCCAGGTGGTGGGGGAGTGTGACCAGCGGACGCTGGTACTCTTTGATGAGCTGGGAGCGGGCACAGACCCGGCGGAGGGCGCCGCCCTGGCGGTGGCGCTGATCGAATTCTGCCGGACCATGGGCAGCCGGGTGGTGGCTACCACCCATTACGCCGAGTTGAAGCTCTACGCCATGCGTACGCCGGGGGTGATCAACGCCTCCTGCGAATTTGACGTGGAGACGTTGCAGCCCACCTACCGGCTGCTGATCGGCATTCCAGGAAAATCCAACGCCTTCGCCATTTCCCGGCGGCTGGGACTTCCGGAGGAAATTTTGAAAAAGGCCGATGAGCTGGTGGGGAAAAGCGACAAGGACTTTGAGGATGTGCTGTCTCAGCTGGAGCAGCAGCGCCAGCAGATGGAATCCGCCCGGATGGAGGCGGAGCGGCTGCGCCAGGAGACGGAAAAGATCAAGCGGAGCAGCGAGGAATACAGCGCCCAGCTTCAAAAGGAAAAGGACAAGGCCCTGGCGGAGGCCAGGAGACAGGCCCAGCGAATCATCGAGGACGCCCGGCGCACCGCCAACGAGGCCAGCGAGGAGCTGAAGGCTCTGCGGCGGCAGCTCCAGGAAAACGGAGACACCGCCAACCTGAATCAGCGGCAGGCGGAGCTGCGCCGGAGTCTGAACGAGGCGGAGAGCCGCCTCCGGGAGCCCAAGGAGGAAAAGAAGCGGGAAAAGCCCAGTAGGGAGATCCTGGTGGGGGATACGGTGGAGCTGCTCAAACTGGGCACCCGGGCCAACGTCATCGCGATCAACAAGGATGGCACCTACCAGCTTCAGGCGGGCATTCTCAAGATGTCCGCCAAGGCCGATGAGATTTATTTGCTGGAAGCGCCCAATCCCTATGCCCAGAAGCCCGCCCATCCTGCTCACTCCGGCCGGGAAATGAAGCTGGAGCCCACCCCTGGGGAAGTGGATCTGCGGGGCATGGACACCATCGAGGCGGTGTCTGTGCTGGAACGGTATCTGGACGAGGCCATGCGGGCCAACGCCCCATCCGTGCGGATCATCCATGGCAAGGGCACCGGCGCCCTGCGGGCCGCCGTCCAGCAGATGCTTCGGAAAAACAAATATGTGAAACGGTTCCGCCTGGGGGTCTACGGAGAGGGCGAGGACGGCGTCACCATCGCGGAGCTCAAGTGAGGTTCCGGGATTTTGCGAAAATTCCTTTCTTTCGCCGGAAAATCGGTTGACATTTTCGATAAATTTGGTATGATATAAGAGATGAAGAGGAGGCGCCCCAGGGGTTGGGGAATCCCGAACGGCGAAAAAGGAGTGTGTTGTATCCATGTATACGAAAGAAGTCCTGGTCAGATGCGAGTCCGGACTGCACAACAAGCAGGCTACATACTTTGTGCAGAAGGCCAACGAGTTCTCCGCCTCTATTTGGGTGGAAACCGGGAACCGGCGGATGAACGCGAAAAGCCTGCTGGGCATCATGTCCCTGGGCGTGGTGACAGGCGCGGTGGTGACGCTTTCGGCGGAAGGCCCTGACGCCGAAAAGGCGGTCAACGCCCTGGAAGTCCTGCTCCAGCGGGACGTCTATTGATCAAATCGGAATGAACCGCCTCGGCGCATAGGCGCTGGGGCGGCTCTTTTTGGAGGAAACCATGGTTTTCGAGGAATTGAAGGAAAAGGCCCTGGGCCTGCCCTACGCGCCCGGGGTGTATATCATGCGGGACAAGACCGACAAGGTCATCTATGTGGGGAAGGCGAAAAAGCTGAAAAACCGGGTGAGCCAGTATTTTCAGGACACCGCGTACCACACCCCCAAGACCCGAATGATGGTGAGCAAAATCGACCATTTCGACGTGATCGTGGCGGCGTCGGAGTTTGAGGCGCTGGTGCTGGAATGTTCCCTGATCAAGCGGTATCTGCCAAAATACAACATTCTTCTCAAGGACGACAAGGGCTATCCCTACATCCGGCTGGATATGAAGGAGGACTATCCCGCCATCTCCCTGGCCAGCCGCCTGGAGGAGGATGGGGCGGTGTACTACGGTCCCTATGGGAGCCGGGGCGTGACCCAGAGCGTGATCGACGCCATCCGGCAGACCCTGCTCCTGCCGGACTGCAATAAAAAATTTCCGAAGGACATTGGAAAAAGCCGGCCCTGCCTGCGCTATCACATGAAGCAGTGCGCCGGATGGTGCCAGGAGGGGCGGAGCCGGGAGGAATACCGCCTGGTCATGGAGCAGGCCCGGCAGCTGCTGCTGGGAAACTACAAGGCCGTGGCGGAGGAGCTGCGGGAAAAGATGCTGGCGGCGGCGGACGCCATGGAATTTGAATTGGCCGCCAGCTACCGGGACCGATTAAACGCCGTGGAGGCCCTGGGTCAGAAGCAGACCGTCACCGCCGGAGCCGCTACCGATACCGACGCGGTGGGGTATGGGCAGACCGAGGCCAAGGCCTGCTTCGCGGTGCTTCATTTTTCCGACGGGAACCTGATGGACAAGGATTACCAGGTATTTCCCGTGCCTGACGAGGCCGAGGGCGCGGTGGAGAGCCTGATCAAGCAATACTATCTCACCCGGGGGATGACTCCCAAAACGATCCTGCTGCCCTTTCCTATGGAGGACGGGGATCTGCTTACCCAGCTGCTGGAAAAGGAGTACGGGAAAAAGACGGTTCTGCGGGTGCCCCAGCGGGGCGAAAACGTCCGGCTGGTGGAGTTGGCCAACAAAAACGCCCTGGAAGAGGCAAAAAGAGTCACCAGCCGGGAGGAAAAGCTGTCCGGCGCTCTGAATTTACTGGGGAAGACCCTGGGCATGGCGCCGCCCCAGAGGGTGGAGTCCTTCGATATCTCCAACATCTCCGGCACGGACATGGTGGCCAGCATGGTGGTGTTTGAGGACGGAAAGCCCAAGCGCAGCGACTACAAGCGGTTCAAATTGGAGGACATGACCGGCCAAGACGACTACGGGGCCATGCGCCAGGTGGTACGCCGGAGATTCGTCCACTATCAGGCGGGGGACAAGGGTTTCGACAAAGGGCCGGACCTGCTGCTCATCGACGGCGGTGTGGCCCACGCGGAGGCCGCGCTGACCGTGTTGACTGAGTTGGGGCTGTCTTTCCCGGTGTTCGGTATGGTGAAGGACGACCGGCACCGGACTCGGGCGCTGGTGACTCCGGAGGGCAGGGAGATCTCCATCGACCGGGAGCCGGCGGTATTCGCCCTGGTGGGCTCCATTCAGGAGGAGACCCACCGGTTTGCCATCACCTACCACCGGCAGCTGCGGAGCAAGCGGCTGCGCTACTCGGAGCTGGACGCTATCCCCGGGGTGGGGCCGAAACGGAAGCAGATGCTGCTGAAAACCTTCAAATCTCTGTCCGCCATGGGCCAGGCGGAGCTTTCCGAGCTGGAGCGGCTGCTGCCCAAGGACGCCGCCCGGGCGGTGTATCTTCATTTTCATCCACAGGAGGAGAGCTGAATGCGCGTGATCACAGGCGCGGCCCGGGGCGTGGCGCTGAAAACGCCGAAGGGCATGGAGACCCGGCCCACCGCTGAAAAGGTGAAGGAGGCCCTGTTCAGCATCATCCAGTTCGACCTGCCGGGGAGCCGGGTGCTGGACCTGTTCGCCGGGACCGGGCAGCTGGGCATCGAGGCCCTCAGCCGGGGGGCCCAGAGCGCGGTGTTCGTGGACGCCCGGGAGGAAGCCTGCGGCCTGGTTCGGGAGAATCTCCGCCGGACCCGGCTGGGGGAAAAGGCCCGGGTGGTCCGGGGAGACTATCAAACCTTTCTCACCCGGTGCCGGGAAAAATTTCATATTGTGTTTCTGGACCCGCCATACCGGGAAGAATTTCTGGAAAACGCCATAAAAATGCTTACAGAAATTGACATTTTGTATTCTGGTGGTATAATAATCGCAGAGCGGCCTTTGGGCAAGAGTCTGCCGGAGGAGATTCCGGGCTTTCTCCGCTCGAAAGACTATCAATATGGAAAAACGCTGCTGACCCTGTACCGCAGGGCGGCAGAGGAGTAAAGCATGAAGATTGGAATTTATCCGGGCAGCTTTGACCCCGTCACCATCGGCCACCGGAACATCATCCGCAGGGCGGCAGGGATCTTTGACAGGCTCATTGTCTGCGTCATGGTCAACGCGGCGAAAAATCCCATGTTCACCCTGGAGGAGCGGGTGGATTTCCTGCAGCGGGTCACGGCGGATCTGCCCAACGTGGAGGTGGACGCCTTTGACGGCCTGCTGGCGGAATACGCCCGGGCAAAGGGCAACTGCGTCATTGTCAAGGGGCTGCGGGCCGGTTCGGATTTTGAGTACGAGTTCCAGATGGCGCTCATCAACCGGAAGATCAATCCGGGGCTGGACACCATGTTCCTCACCGCTGAACACCAGTATACTTACCTCAGCTCCAGCACCGTCAAGGAGCTGGGGGAATACGATGTGGATCTGTCGGATTTTCTGCCGGAGCAGATCATTTCGGACTTTAAAAACCGAATCGACACGATTCGTCAAGGAGGAAAACGATCATGAGTCAGAAAAATATGGAGGAAATCGTCACCAGTTTGTACGACATGGTTCAGGACGCCCGTTCCATGCCCCTGGCGGCGGATAAATGCGTCCTGGAACGGGACAAGGTCCTGGATATGCTGGACGACCTGCTTAACCAGATCCCCTCCGACCTCAAGGAGTCCCGCGCCATTGTGGAGTCCCGGAACGAGATCGTGGGTCAGGCCCGCCGGGAGGCGGAGAGCATTCTCAAGGACGCCCAGGCTAAGGCCCGCCAGCTGGTGACCCAGGAGGCTATCTACCAGGAGGCCCGCCGCCAGAGCCAGGAGATGCTGAACAACGCGCAGGCCCAGATCGCGGAGCTTCGCCGGGCCAGCAACGAGTATATGGACGACGCCCTGCGCCGCACCGAGGAGTCTATCGCCGCGTCTCTGAGCCAGGTGCGGGATACCCGGGTCCAGTTCCGGGCGCTGATCGAGGCCCAGGGGAAGCGGCCTCCCGCCGCGGCGCCCCAGCAGCCCCAGAACCCCGGCCAGGCGTAAAACGGGAGCTTTTCCCCAAGGCATTGGAAGATCACAGGTATTATTTTCGAGCGAAATCTCATAAAAATGTTTTAGGAGGTTTTAGAATATGACTTATTTGGAAAACTACGACTTTTGGCGCAATGCCGGCCTGCCCCAGGACGTCCAGGTATCCCTGGAGGCGGTGAAGAACGACCCCGAGGAGCTGAAGGGCGCCTTTTCCGGGGATTTGCAGTTCGGCACTGCCGGGATGCGGGGCCTGATGGGCGTGGGCAGCAACCGGCTGAACCGCTATACCGTGCGCCGGGCCGCCCAGGGCATGGCCGCCTGGCTGTCTTCCACGGATCTTCCCCAGCAGGCCGCCATCGGCTACGATTCCCGGCACAACTCCCAGCTTTTTGCCCAGGTTTGCGCCGTGGCCTTTGCCGAGGCAGGCATCCACACCTGGCTGTATGACCGGCTGGCCCCCACCCCCATGCTGTCCTTCGCCGTCCGGGAGCTGGGCTGCGGCTGCGGCATTGTCATCTCCGCCAGCCACAACGCCGGGGCCTACAACGGCGTCAAGTGCTATGGCCCCGACGGCTGCCAGCTCACCGACGAGCCGGCCGCCGTGGTGACGGAGCGGATCGAGACCATTCCCTACTTTGTCCCCGAGAAAAAGAGCTTCCAGGAATATCTGGACGAGGGCCTGATCTCCTACATCGGTCAGGAGCTATGGGAAAAATATTACCAGACCGTGATGGCGGAGGCCGTTGATCCGGAGATGCTCCGCTCCGCCGGGCTGGACATCGTCTACACTCCCCTGTGCGGCACCGGCAACGAGCCTGTCCGCACTATTCTGGGCCGCCTGGGCGTGAACATCACCGTGGTCAAGTGCCAGGAGCAGCCCGACGGGGACTTCAAGACCTGCGAATACCCCAACCCCGAGACCGACGCGGCATTGAACGAGAGCTATAAGGTGGCCGCCACCGCCCCCTGCGACGTGATCTTGGGCACCGACCCGGATGCCGACCGGCTGGCCATCGCCGTGCCTGACGGCAAGGGCGGCTACAAGAAGCTCAGCGGCAACGAGCTGGGCTGCCTGCTGCTGGACTACATCCTCAAAGCCCGCACCGCTAAAGGCACTATCCCCCAAGGGGCCGAGGTCGTGCGGAGCATCGTGTCCTCCCCGCTGGCGGACCGGGTGGCCGCCAACTACGGCGTGACCATGAAGCGGGTCCTCACCGGGTTTAAGTACATCGGCGGCGAGATCCTGGAGCTGGAGGGCAAGGGCGAGGAGCAGAAGTTCCTCTTCGGCTTCGAGGAGAGCTGCGGCTATTTGAAAGGCACCTACGCCCGGGACAAGGACGCCATGGTGGCGTCCCTGCTGACCTGCGAGCTGGCCGCCTCCCTGAAAAAGGAGGGCAAGTCCATTCTGGACGCCATGGAGGAGCTGTACCAGAAGTACGGCTACTACCTGGCCTACGTTCAGAGTATCGCTCTCACCGGCGCGGACGCTATGGAGAAGGCCGCCAAGCTGATGGCGGACCTGCGGGCCCAGATCCCCACTTCCATCGGCGGGGCCAAGGTCACCGGCGTTCGGGACTACCGCTCCAGCGAGGACCGGGATCTGGAAACCGGCACTGTGAAGACCATCGCCCTGCCCAAGTCCAATGTGCTGGAGTTCCTGCTGGGAAATAAGGGCAGCGTGATCGCCCGGCCCTCCGGCACCGAGCCCAAGGTCAAGTTCTACTACACCGCCGTGGGGCAGACCAAGGAGGAGGCCAAGGCGCTGCTGGACGCCATGGTGGCGCAGATGTCTCAATAACAGTTCATTCCGCTGCCCGGCCGGCTGGCCGGGCGGCACATCTCTGGCAGGGGGAGGGGAGAAAATGCGCTTTGTCCGGGAGATCACAGACCGCAGGCCGGTGCTGTCCGGCTGGGTGATCGTGCTGCTGTATACCGTGCTGCCGCTGGCGGTCATGATCCTGTGCAAACTGGCTGCCGGAGACGGGTTCAACATTGAGCTGATCGTTCTGATCTACGCCTTCATCCTTCAGCTGATCCTCTGGCGGAGCGTGGAGCGGTTCATTCTGGTGATGCTGCCCTTTATTCTGATGCTGCTGGGCCTGATCCTGGGGGAGATCGGCGCCACCATCGCCCAGGGGCTGCCCCAAACCTATGAGCTGGGCGGCGCGCTGGGCTATCTGGCCGCATCCGCGCTGATCGATCTGTGCGGCACCGAGGTCTGCGGGATCTTGGGGGCGCTGCTGGTCAACGCCCTGATCAACCTGGCCCGGTTCATCTGGGAGAATGTCACGGACCGCTGAATTTGAAAGGCACTTTAGGCCGCCCTTCGGGGCGGTTTTTTCATGCTCATATTTTGGAGCCGGGCGAATAGGGTGTAGGGAAGGGGGCATGGATATGGGCACAAATCCAAGAAGCGGGAAAAAGGGAATCAGCCTCCCCGCCGGAGTGGCCGCGGGGATCGCGGCGGCGTTTGCAGTAACGCTGGCAGGGGCGGCGATTGTGGCCTGGCTTATCGACGGGGAACGGATATCGGAGGAGGCCATGGAGTATGGCGCGCTGGCGGTGCTGCTGCTGTCCGCCGGAGCGGGGGCGTGGTTTGCCTCGGCGCTGGTGGGCCATCAGCGGCTGCTGGTGTGCGCTCTGACGGGGATCGGTTACTTTCTGATTCTGCTGAGTATGACCGCATTATTCTTCGGCGGACAGTATCAGGGGGTGTGGGTCACTGCTCTGGTGGTGCTTGCCGGGTGCCTGGGGGTGAGCCTGGTGGGTCTGAAGGGGGCAGGGGGGCCCAAACACCGCCGCAGACACATAACTTCCCGTTAAGTTGTACAAATTGCCATAGTGGGTAAATAATATTTACCCACTATTTCTTGTATGCAGGGAAACTTGCAAAATCAATATTTAGTACCGAGAGAGTACTTTCATCCCCAGATATTGGAAAATAGTTGAAAATGATAAACAATCATTCGGGGATGGTTGCGTGAGTTGACATAATGGCGTTAACATAAAAGTGGGCATAATCTACAAAAATCGTAAAAATATCCAAAAGGGTCTTGAAATTGCGTTGATTTTGGAGTATAGTATCTGTGCGAGGGGAAAACGGGTGCAACCTGCCCAATTTATGACTTTCCGGCGGCTATGCTCCTAATTTATCAAATTGGAGTTGCACTTGGAAAGGAATGTGAGCAATGGAACTTTCGTATCCCGTTTCCTCCGCAGCGGTTCGGCGCAGGACTTGCATGGCGCTGCTTGCGTTCTCCGCCTTCTTCGGCTTGGCCACCGGCGTTCGGTCGGCATCTCTGATGGGACAGACCAGCCTGGCAATGGTTACTTCTTCCGTCAGCGCTGTGGCTTCGCCTTTGGGCCTAGCTTCCGGAGCGCTGCTGCCGTTTCTCTTGGCGGCCTGGGCATCCTGGATCGGGCTGGAGGGCCTGACGGTGCTTGTTTGCCTGATGAAGGGCTTTGCCTTCGGCCTGCTGGGCGGGGGATTGGGCCTGGTATTCGGCTCCGCCGCCTGGCTGGTCCGGCTGCTGCTCCTTTTTTCCGACTGGATCTGCTTTCCGCTGCTCTGCTGGTTCTGTTTGAGAAGACTAAGCGGCAGGCGAAGGGAGCTGTGGACGGATCTGGCGGTGTGCGGGACCCTGGCGCTGCTGGCCGTTTTCTTGGAAGTAAGTGTGATCGCGCCGTTCTTGGCGTCACTGCTTTAGATTTCTTTTGAAAGGTACGCTTTATTCATGTTGGATCTGATTCGAGCCTATGAAAATTACCTGACAAAGGTAAAACAGGCCTCCGCCAACACCGTCGCCTCCTACCTGCGGGACATTCGGCAGTACAGCCAGTGGCTCCAGGACAACGAGGACCTGGATGTGGTGGACGCGCAACAACAGAATATCAGCGATTACCTGTCCTACCTGGAATCCGACGGACGCTCTGCCGCCACCGTTTCCCGGTGCCTGGCGAGTCTTCGCAATTTCTACGCTTATCTGGTCTCCTCCGGCTTTCTGGAGTTCACCCCCGTGACGGACATTCGGGTGAACCGGGGAGAGAAGAAGCTGCCCCAGATCCTTACCGGGCGGGAGATCGAGATGCTGCTGGCCCAGCCCGTGTGCGTGGACGCCAAGGGCTATCGGGACAAGGCCATGCTGGAGGTGATGTACGCCACCGGTATGCGGGTGACGGAGCTCATCGATCTGAACGTGGACGATGTGAACCTGGAGCAGGGGATCGTCCGCTGTTCCAGCGGGAAAAAGACCCGGGCCATTCCGCTGTACCCCCAGGCGCAAAAAGCCCTGGCGGTGTATATGCACGAGGTTCGCTCCGGAATGCTGGCCTCCCCGGAGGAGCAGGCGCTGTTCGTCAACGTCAGCGGGGTGCGGATGAGCCGCCAAGGCTTCTGGAAGATCCTCAAGCACTACCAGGCGACCGCCCACATTGAAAAGGAGATCACCCCCCACACGCTGCGTCACAGCTTTGCCGTGCATCTGTTGGAAAACGGCGCGGACATCGGCTCGGTTCGGGAGCTGATGGGCCACAGCGATATTTCTTCCACCCAGGTCTACACCCATATGATCAACCAGCGGCTGAAAAACGTGTACGACAAATTCCATCCCAAAGCTTAATTCCCGCCGGTGGGCCTCCCACGGCCCACCGAGCCGGTGTAGTTTGTCACCGAAAAAAGACATCCCCTGCGGCGGGGGATGTCTTTTTTCAGCGGCAGGGGAGTGGACAAGAGGAAAAAATGTGCTATAATGGATACAAAAAGTGGAAGTGCAGTTTCTTTTGAAGGAGGAAAAATCATGACGGAATTGGAGGCTATTCAGACCCGCCACTCGGTGCGGGGATATCAGGACAAGCCCATCGCGCCGGAGACCCTGAAATTGCTCCGGGAGCGGGTAGGCCAGATCAACCAGGAATCCGGGCTCCACATCCAACTGATGGAGGAGACGGACGGGGTATACGGAAGCGCCATCTCCCGGCTCTCCGGCTGGCGGAACGTGCCCAGCTATCTGGCACTTGTGGGGCCGGAGGGGCCCAATCTGGAGGAAAAATGCGGCTACTACGGGGAAAAGCTGGTACTCTACGCCCAGACTATCGGCCTTAACAGCTGCTGGGCAGGAATATTCCGGGCCAAGCAGGTCTGGGCAGAGATCCGGCCGGGGGAAAAGCTGGCGCTGACCATTGCCTTGGGCTACGGCGCCACCCAGGGGAAGCCCCGGAAAAGCAAGACCTTCCAGGAGGTGACGGAGCTGAAAGGGGAGGCCCCGGACTGGTTTAAAAAGGGCGTGGAGGCGGCGCTGCTGGCGCCCACCGCCGTGAATCAGCAGAAGTTCCGATTCTCTCTGGGGGAGGACGGGGAAGCCCAGCTGAAAGTCAGCGGCCCAGGGCCCTTTGTCAACGTGGATCTGGGAATCGTCAAATACCACTTTGAATTGGCCTCCGGAAGGACCGTAAAATGATCGGGGAGTACCAGGTCATCACGCTGTGCGGCAGCACACGGTTCAAGAAGGAATTTCTGGAAGCCCAGGAGGAGTTGACGCTGGCAGGGAAAATCGTGCTTTCCGTGGGCCTGTTCGGCCATGCCGACCACAAGTACGGCAGGGAAGTGACGCCCCAGGTCAAGGAAATGCTGGACGATATGCATAAGCGGAAAATTGACTTGTCCGATGGGATCTATGTGATCAATCCGGGGGACTATATCGGAAAAAGCACCGCGTCGGAAATCGCCTACGCCCAGGCCACGGGCAAAACGGTGACATACCGGTATCTCCACCAGGAGGCAAAGTAAAAGAGGCACGGGGAATCCCGCGCCTCTTTACTAGTGGTGTGTTCTCAGAAACCGGTCATGGCCGCCAGAACGTCTTCTTCCATCCGCTGGATGCCCTTCTTCATGGACAGCGCCTCGTCGATGTCCACGTCCAGGTAGCCGCCGTCCTTGGTGCAGACGATCCGGTTGGTCTTGCCCTGGTTCAGCAGCTCCACCGCCAGATAGCCCATCTTGGTGGCGTTGACCCGATCCCGGCCAGTAGGGGTGCCACCCCGCTGGATGTGGCCCAGTACCGTCACTCGGGGATCCAGGTCGATGGTCTCTTTGATCTGCCTGGCGATGTCCGCCGCCGAGCCGGCGCCCTCCGCCACCACGATCATGTAGTGGGTGAAGCCGTTGAACCGGGCCTGACGGATCTTTTCGATCACGTCCCGTTCAAAATCAATGGGTTCTTCGGGGACCAGCACTGCTGTTGCACCCACCGCCAGGCCCACATACATGGCCAGATACCCGGCGTTGCGGCCCATGACCTCCACCACAGAGCAGCGCTCATGGGACTGCATGGTGTCCCGCAGCTTGTCGATGCATTCAATGGCGGTGTTGGCGGCGGTGTCAAAGCCGATGCAGTAGTTAGTGCAGCTGATATCGTTGTCGATGGTGCCGGGAATGCCCACCACGTTGATGCCGTACTTACTCAGCGCCAGGGCGCCCCGGAAGGTGCCGTCGCCGCCGATGGCCACGATGCCCTCCAGGCCCAGGAATTTACAGGTAGAGACGGCCTTTTTCTGGCCTTCCTCGGTCATAAATTCCTGGCTGCGGGCGGTGTAGAGGATGGTGCCGCCCCGGTTGATGATGTGCGCCACGCTCTTTTCGTCCAGCCGGACAATGTCGCCGGTGATCAGGCCCTGCCAGCCACGGCGGATGCCGAAGCACTCGATATTATGATACAGCGCGGTACGGACCACCGCCCGGACGCAGGCGTTCATGCCGGGAGCGTCGCCGCCGCTGGTGAGAACGCCGATTCGTTTAATGCTCATGGATGAAATTGCCTCCTTTTTGATATCTGGCTCTATTGTAACCCGGAAGAGCGGGAATGTAAAGACAAAAGGAAAAGTTTTTTCATCTCTTGACAGAATCCGCCGGGGGTGCTATTGTTAAAGAAAACCCGTGAGGGGAGAAAAGCGGACTGGGATTCCCTCTAACGCAACAAAATAAAAATTTTGTTGCGTTAGAGGGACGTTCCAGCCGCCAAAGCCCTGTCAGGCCCGGCAGGCGGCCATTTCTCCCGTTTGGAGGCGTTTATGAAGCGATACAGCGACTGTCCGCAGATCCTGCGGGATTTCCTTACTTATCACGAGACCATCATGGGCCAGTCCCAGCTGACCATTCAGGAATACTATTTAGACCTGCGGATGTTCCTGCGGTTCCTGAAACTCATGCGCCAGGAAATGCCGCTGCACACCGATCTGGACACCATTGACATCAAGGATATCGACGCGGAATTTCTGGGCACCGTGACGTCTTCGGAGATTTTCGACTTTTTATCCTATCTGGCCAACGACCGGGCCGTGAATCCCGATTCCGCCGCGCCGGAGTACGGCATCGCCGCCTCCGCCCGGGCCCGGAAGCTCTCGGCCATCAAATCCTTTTATAAGTACCTGACGGTGCGGACCAAGCAGCTCAAGGACAATCCGGTGGCCGATCTGGAGTATCCCAAGCTCCGGAAAAGCCTGCCCAGATACCTGACCATGGAACAGTCCGCCGCGCTGCTCCAGGCGGTCTCCGGCCCCAACGCCAAGCGGGACTACGCCATTTTGATGCTCTTTCTCAACTGCGGCATCCGGCGCAGCGAGCTGGTGGGCCTGAATCTGACGGACGTTTACGAGGATCGGATTCGGGTTGTCGGCAAGGGCAACAAGGAGCGCTTTGTCTACTTTGGCACGCCCTGCCGGAAGGCCATCGACGCCTACCTGCCCGAACGCAACAAAAAAGTGCTGACAGACAATCGGGCCCTGTTTGGCTCTCGGGACGGCAACCGGATCAGCGTCACGGCGGTCCACCGGCTGGTGAAGAAATACCTGCTGATGGCGGGCCTGGACGCCACCCAATTCTCCGCCCACAAGCTGCGGCACACCGCCGCCACCATGATGCTCTCCGGCGGCGTGGATGTGAAGACGGTCCAGGAGGTTTTGGGCCATGAAAATCTGAACACCACTCAAATTTATACCCATATTGAGAATACGGAGCTGAAAATCGCCGCCCAGGCCAATCCCCTGTCCAAGCTGGACCTGCTGCCGGAGGAGGACTGACCTCCTCCCCTGCCCATCCAGATCGAAAACGAAAGGCGGAAAATGATATGTGTCTGATATGCGACAGAATCCGCGGGATTCAGAATGGGACGAACCCCTATTTTGTCAAAGAGCTGTATACCGGCTATGTGGTGATCGGGGATCATCAGCATTTTTACGGATATACCCTGTTTTTGTACAAGCGGCACGGCTGCACGGAGCTTTTCCACCTGGAAAAGGCGGAACGGGCGGCGTTTTTGGAAGAAATGACCCTTGTGGCTGGAGTGGTTTCCAGGGCGTTCCGGGCGGAAAAGATGAATTATGAGCTTCTTGGGATGGGCGACGCCCATCTGCACTGGCACCTGTTCCCCAGAGTGCGGGGCGACCTTGGAACATACGGGAAGGGCCCTGTTTGGCTCTACCCCATGGAACGGATGTACAGCGACGAAACCCGCCCGACGGAAACGGAATTGGCGGAAATGAAACGCAAGCTGCTCACGGAACTAAACAGGGCGTGATCATTCTTCGTTAATCCCTAAAACGCAATAAAACAGCCAAAAAATGGAGGGGGAAATCCATTTTTTGGCTGTTTTCTTAAACAATTCTGATGCGACCCGCGACCGAATACGTCAGGCTGGCGGCGAGGCCCTCCGCCAAAATGCAGCAGAACAGATCGGAATCAAATCCATCGGGAAGGAGTACCTCCCCTTTTGCTTGTCTTTATTTTACCGGATTTTGGGCCAAGAGTCAAGGGAAAATTGTTAAATAGTTTTTAACAAACCGTAAATAATTTGCTAGGCCAGCACGGTCTCGATGGCCTCCCGGATGTTGCGCACCCGGTAGACGGTCATGCCTTTGGGAATCTCCAGCTTCTCTCCCCCGCCCCGGGGAATGACGCATTTGGTAAAGCCCAGCCGGGCCGCCTCCGCCAGCCGCTGGTTCAGGTGGGTCACCGCCCGCACCTCGCCGGTGAGGCCCACTTCCCCAATGGCCGCCAGGCTGTGATCGATGGGCTGGTCCCGGTAGGAGGAGGCCGCCGCCAGGATCACCGGCAGATCCGCCCCGGGCTCATCCAGCCGCAGGCCGCCGATGACGTTGATGTAGGCGTCCAGAGCGCTGAGCTTCATACCGCCCCGCCGCTCCGCCACCGCCAGCAGCAGCACCGCCCGGTTGAAATCAAAGCCGTCGGCGGTGCGCCGGGGAACGTTCAAGGCGGTTTTGGCCACCAACACCTGGACCTCCGCCAGTACCGGGCGGGTCCCCTCCATGACGCAGGCCACACAGGTGCCGGAGGCCCCCTCCGGCCGGCCGGAGAGCAGCATTTGGGAGGGATTGGGCACCTCCGTCAGCCCGTCGTCCAGCATTTCAAAGACGCCGATCTCATTGGTGGAGCCGAAACGGTTTTTTGCCGCCCGGAGGAGCCGGTAGGAGGTGTTGGCGTCCCCCTCAAAGTAGAGGACGCAGTCCACCATATGCTCCAAGACCTTGGGGCCGGCGATGTTGCCGTCTTTGTTGATGTGTCCCACCACGAAAACGGTGACGCCCTGGTTCTTGCTCAGGTGCATCAGGGCCATGGTGCAGTCCTTCACCTGGGAAACGCTGCCGGGAGCGGAGTCGTTTTCCTCGCTGCAAAGGGTCTGGATGGAGTCCACGATGAGAATATCCGGCTTCAGCTCCTCCACCGCCTCCAAAATATCGGACAGGCGAGTCTCGGAGAGGATGTAGAGATTTTCCGGCTCCACCTTCAGCCGCGCCGCCCGGAGCTTAAGCTGGCTCTCGCTCTCCTCCCCGGAGACGTAGAGCACCCGCCGCTCCTGGCAGAGCCGGGTGCAGATCTGGAGCAGCAGCGTGGACTTGCCGATCCCCGGCGCGCCGCCCACCAGCACCAGAGAGCCCGCCACCGCGCCGCCGCCCAGGACCCGGTCCAGCTCTCCCAGGCCGGTGGAAAAGCGGATCTCACTGCCGGCGTCGATCTGGGACAGCCTTTTCGGGCTCCGGGAGGCGCCCAGAGGGCCGCTCCGGGCGGCTGGCGTCGCGGAGGAGGGCTTCTGAACATGCTCCTCCAAGGTGTTCCAGGCGCCGCAGGCGGGGCAGCGGCCCTGCCATTTGGGGGTTTCGTTGCCGCAAACGGTGCAGAAAAAGACGGTTTTGCTCTTTGCCATGGGGTTGATCCTCCCCCTTCTTTTTCTTTCATTATAGCAAAGATCCTACGTCTGGTCAAGAAAATTGCTCACCGTCGCCGCAATGACGCAGCAAAGCGATTGCTGGTAGGACGGGTCCCGGAGCCGGGCCTCCTCCTCGGGATTGGAAAGGAATCCACATTCGATCAGGGCCCCGGGCCGCTCGATGTGTTCCATCAAATAGATGCCGGTGGCCCGCTTGGGCTGACGCTGACTGCCGGGGTTTAGATACTCCACCAGCGCCGTCTGGAGGGCCTTCGCCAGGGCCCGGCTCTCGGGATCTCGGGCGAAAAAGACCTGTGCGCCGCTGTACCGGCTGTCGGGAAAGGTGTTTTGATGGATGCTGATCAGCAGGGCGTTGGGTTCGCTGTTGACCAGCTTCACCCGCTCCTTGAGGTCCGATGCCTTCTTCGCGGCGATGGTCGTGCCTTGAGTGTAGACGGAGGTGTCCGTGGTGCGGACCATCCGGGTATCGTAGCCCAGAAGGTTCAGCAGGTCGTTGAGCCTCAAGGCAATTTCCAGGTTGATCTGGCTTTCCAGCACCCCGGAGCAGGAGGTGGCACCCCCATCCTCCCCACCGTGGCCCGCGTCGATGATCACGCACCTGCGCTGGGGCAGCGGCGCGTTTTGGGTGATGGCAGTCACCGCCCGGCTGCTCCCCAGGGCCGAAAGCAGCAGCGCGCCCAGGCAAAAGATGTACACCGGCAGCAGCGAGCGGAGCAAGCGTTTTGTTTTCATTCGGAAAACACCTCCATATCCTTCGGGACGGCTCCCCTATGGTCTATGCGCCGGGAACCGCTCCCATGCACCAACCGGCGAAATGTGGCATAGCATGACCCGGAACGACAGGAGACGCTTGCCTCCGATGGTTCCGAATCTGACGATTGGAGGAATCTGCTTTGGATCAGAAAAAGGAACGACCCGGCTGGGAAGGCCGCCTGCCCGCTATGGCGCCCCTTGCCAACCCCTATGTGCCCTTCCAGCTGGAGGACCCGCCGAAATACGAGGCGCGGAAGGCCTTGGTGCGGGGCACCCTATTCCCCGGACTGGACCTTCCCTTCATGGGGATGGTCAACCAAAAGGAGAAGCCGGTCACACCTCTGACGGAGCTTCAGACGATGGCCTTCGCCATTCAGGAGCTGGCGCTTTACCTGGACACCCACTGCGGTGATCAGGAGGCGCTGTCCTTGTATCGCACCTACCAGGAGCTTTACCATAAGGGAATGCGGGAGTATTCCGAAAAATACGGGCCGTTGAACCACGCGACCCCGGTCACAGGGCCTTATCGCTGGCTGGATGACCCCTGGCCCTGGGAATACTGCCAGAATCAGGAGGGCTAACTATGTTTGTATATGACAAGAAGCTGCAGTACCCCGTAAAAATCGACAAGCCCAACCCCAGGCTGGCGGCGATCATTATTTCCCAATACGGCGGACCGGACGGGGAGCTGGGCGCTTCCCTGCGCTACCTATCCCAGCGGTACTCCATGCCCTTCGATGAGCTCAAGGGCCTGCTGACGGATATCGGCACCGAGGAGCTGGGGCATTTGGAGATCGTGGGCGCGATCGTGCATCAGCTGACCCGGAATCTGAAGGACGCCCAGATCAAGGACCCGGCCTTCGCCCCCTATTTTGTGGACCACACCGTGGGGGTCTACCCCACCGCCGCCTCCGGGTTCCCCTGGAGCGCCGCCTCTATAGAGGTCAAGGGCGACCCCATCGCCGACCTGGCGGAGGACCTGGGCGCCGAGCAAAAGGCCCGCGTGACCTACGACAACATTCTCCGGCTCTCCGACGACCCGGATGTGAACGACGTGATCAAGTTCCTCCGGGAGCGGGAGGTGGTCCACTTCCAGCGGTTCGGCGAGGCCATGCAGCTGCTGCGGGAAAAGCTGAACCAGAAGAACGTGTACTACATGAACCCGGCAATGGATATTTGACGGATCGAGGCGACAAAAACCGTCCCCGGCTGTTTTCAGCCGGGGACACAGCTTGTCAAAAAAGTCTTTCAAAACGCCCCAAAATATGCTATAATTGTGGCAACAGGGGGTGCTGGAATGGAACAGTGGAGGAAGGATTCCCGGCGGGAGCCGGTTATCACGGATTTAGAGGCGTTGGTGCCCAAAGACCATCTTCTACGGAAGATTGAAAAGGTCATGGATTATGAGTGGCTGTATGAGCGGCTGGAGCCGTATTACTGCCACAACATCGGCAG